>JANNHN010000253.1:0-2057 GCA_031404395.1 Betaproteobacteria bacterium | reverse complement strand
GAACCGCGAGTGCGCGGTTTCAATGACCAGCGGGATAAAACGATCCGGCGGTTCGGTGACGTCGATGACATCCATCTGCGCGCGCGGCACCATGATGTCGCGCGCCTGCATTTCCGACACCTGCAGCACGCCTTCGATCATTGCCAATCCGTCGGCATCGAGCAGATTGTTATCGTGCGCCGAGCGCAGCAGGGTGATCAGTTGCTCGCGGTCCTCGGGTTCACGCAGCAGCAGCGTGGAGAGGCGTTCGAGCAGGGTGGGTTTGTGCGATTCGTCCATGGGGGTTTCCGGTTACGCGTTGCGCGACCGGTGAGCAGGCGGTTGGTAGGGATCAGGATACCCGAAGCGGGCAAGCAGGGTGCGTTCACGCCGTTCCATGATTGCCGCATCGCGTGCGTTTTCATGGTCAAAGCCCTGCAGGTGCAGCAGGCCGTGCATGACCATATGGGCGTAATGCGCGACGACGGGTTTGCGTTGGGCGTGCGCTTCGCGGGTGATCACCGGCGCGCACAGCGCGAGATCGCCTTCGAGCGGCGACGTGTCGCGAAACACGAACGTCAACACGTTGGTGGCGTAATCCCTGCTGCGGTAACTGCGGTTGAGCAAGCGGCCCTCGGCCTGACCGACGACGCGTATGGTGACGCGGGCATCTGTCGCCAGCGCAGCCCGCGCCCACTGGCGGATGCGCGCAGCAGTGGGCACGTTGCGCGCAGTGGCCGCGCATTGCACAGTGATGCGGGACACCGGTTTGCGCCGGCGGGTTGCTGCGGTCATTTCGCCGTGCCTCCCCGCCCGTCGCGCTGATCTGCGTGTTTTTCCGCGTTCTTGCCGTAACGGTCGTAGGCGTTGACGATGCGCTGCACCAGTGGATGACGCACCACGTCTTCAGACTTGAAGTAGGTGAAGGCGATGCCGCGCACTTTTTTCAGCACGGACTGCGCTTCAACGAGTCCGCTGATTTGTCCCTTGTGCAGGTCGATTTGCGTGACGTCGCCGGTGATCACCGCTTTGCTGCCGAAGCCGATGCGGGTCAGAAACATTTTCATCTGCTCGCGTGTGGTGTTCTGCGCTTCGTCGAGGATGATGAAGGCATGGTTCAGGGTGCGTCCGCGCATGAAGGCGAGCGGCGCGATTTCTATGGCGCTGCGCTCGAACATTTTCGCGACTTTGTCGTAGCCCATCAGATCGTAGAGCGCGTCGTAGAGCGGACGCAGGTACGGATCGACTTTCTGCGCCATGTCGCCGGGCAGGAAGCCGAGTCGTTCGCCGGCCTCCACCGCCGGGCGCACGAGAATAATGCGTTCCACTGCATCACGCTCCAGCGCGTCCACCGCGCAGGCCACCGCCAGATAAGTCTTGCCGGTACCGGCGGGCCCGATGCTGAAGGTGATGTCGTGTTTCTGGATGTTCAGCAGGTATTCATTTTGCCGCGGCGTGCGGCCGTGCAGATCCTGCTTGCGGGTAATCAGCGCCGGCACCGGACTTGCGGCGCGCGCCGCACCCTGATGCCCGGCTTCGATCAGCGCGAGTTGCAGCGATTCCAACGGTAACGAATCCTGTGCCTTCTCGTAAAACTGCTGCAGTACGCGCGCGGCAATGCGCGTGCGATCCGTGGCACCGGTCAGCGCGAAGCGTTCGCCGCGCCGGGAGATGCCGACATCCAGCGCGGTTTCGATCTGGCGCAGATTTTCGTCGAGCGCGCCGCACAGGTTGGCCAGGCGCTGGTTATCGACCGGTGTGAAACTGATTTCAACGGGTTTCATTGGGTGGCGACGCTATGGGCGGTCATCAGTTCGCCGCGCAGGGTACGCGCGCTCGCGGCGGTGATGGTCACTTCGGCAATTGTGCCGGTCAGGTTGCGCGATCCGGCGAAATTGACTTCGCGGTTGTTGTCGGTGCGCGCCGCCAGCTCGGCAGCATTGCGCCGGGAAGCGCCGGTGATCAGTACCCGTTGCCGGGTGCCGACCATGACCTGGCTGATTTTTCGCGTCTGCTGCTCGTTTGCGTCCTGCAGGCGCTGCAGGCGTTCGAGTTTGACGGCCTGCGGCGTGTCGTCC
>JANNHN010000252.1:0-1630 GCA_031404395.1 Betaproteobacteria bacterium | reverse complement strand
TTCTGAATTCATAAGTCCTGGTCAGCACACCGTCGGCGACTGTCCAGCCGGTCAGCCGTTTCAGCAGTGTGGCGATTTCGACCGGCGTCAGCGGCGCGACGCCGCCTTCGCAGGGTTTGCATTTCCTTTGCGTGAGCTCAGTCATGGTGGCGATCCAGTCAGTGCGTGCCGGCGGCCTGCTGCAGCCGCGCGATGCGCGTCATGGCCGGCGGATGCGAATCATAAAACACCGAATGCAGCGGATCCGGTGTCAGCGTTGAAGCATTGTCCTTGTAGAGCTTGACCAGCGCGGTGATCAGGTCGGATGCGCGCGTGTACTGCGCGGCAAAGGCGTCGGCCTCGAATTCATGTTTGCGCGAAATCATCGCGCCGATCGGCTGGAACGGGAAGGTGAATACCGGAATGACGATCGAGAACAGAATCAGCGCCATGGCCGTGGACGGCGTGGTCACGCCGAGACCCGCGTAGAACCACGGCTGATCCAGCAGGGCGCCCAGCAGCCACAGAAAACCCAGGCTCAGCGCAAAAACCCCGGCGATGCGCTTGATGACGTGCTTCAATTTGAAATGGCCGAGCTCGTGTGCGAGTACGGCCTCCACTTCCTGCGGTTCCAGCCTCGAGAGCAGCGTGTCGAAGAATACGATACGTTTGGTTTTTCCGAAGCCGGTGAAATAGGCATTGCCGTGGCTGGAGCGGCGCGAGCCGTCCATCACCATCAGCCCCTTGACCTTGAAGCCGCAGCGGTCGAGCAGGCGCTCGACGCGTTCCTTCATGGCGGCGTCAGTCAAGGGTGAAAATTTGTTAAACAACGGCGCAATCCATGTGGGATATACCGCGAGCACCACGATATTGAACGCCATCCAAGTCAGCCACACGTAAAACCACCACAGTTCGCCCATGCGCTCCATCAGCCACAGCACGGCAGCGGCAAGCGGCAATCCCAGTGCGACGCCGAGCAGCAGGCCCTTCACGAAATCGATCCAGAACAGGTGCACGGTCGTCTTGTTGAAGCCGTAGCGTTCTTCAATGACGAAGGTGCGGTAGAGATTGAGCGGCAGTTCGACCACCGTCATGACCACTGCAACGCCGGCGATCAGCGCGAGTCCGCGGACGATGCCCGGCTCAAACCAGGTCGCGGTCAGGTTGTGCAGTACCTGCAGACCGCCGCCAAAGGTGAAGGCCAGCACCAGCGCGACCTCGACGGCGAGGCCGATCATCGCGAAGCGGGTTTTGGCGCAGGTGTAGTCCGCTGCGCGCTGGTGGGCATCGAGGGCAATGACATCGGAAAATTGCTCCGGAACTGCGCCGCGATGCGTTGCTACGTAAGTGGCATGGCGTGCGGCAAGCCACAGCCGGGTGGCTGCGGTCAGCAGCAGGGCGCTCAGGAAAACGAGACCGAAGGTATGCATAATTGTCTATATGGGGCTGCGGGCATGTGACACAATGGCGCGCTGAAAACCGCCCGTTAATACATCTGAAAATCATTATGGCACAGGATCCCAACGCGCTGATCTGGATCGATATGGAAATGAGCGGGCTCAACCCCGAGACCGACCGCATTATCGAGATCGCCATGGTCATTACCGATGCGCAGTTGAACACCGTCGCCGAAGCGCCGGTGCTGGTGGTG
>JANNHN010000251.1:0-1548 GCA_031404395.1 Betaproteobacteria bacterium | reverse complement strand
CAGAATGCAAAGTCAGGGAAAATGGCGAACAGGCAGCGTGAAGACACGGTTCTCGAAGCGAGACGGACCAAAACCAAGCAGCCACCGATGTTCAAGGTGCTGCTGCTCAACGACGACTATACGCCCATGGATTTCGTAGTAGGGGTATTGCAGCGGTTCTTTGTCCTCAGTCGTGAGCGTGCCACCCAGGTCATGCTCAAGGTGCATCAGGAGGGTATGGGCGTCTGTGGTATTTTCCCCAGAGATGTTGCGGCAACCAAAGTAGAGCAGGTAAAGTCGTACGCCAAGCAGCATCAACATCCGTTACAGTGTGTAATGGAAGAGAACTGAGGCCTCAAATGACCATGATCGGAAACCCATGATTGCCCAGGAACTTGAAGTCAGCCTGCACATGGCGTTTATGGAGGCCCGCCAGAAACGCCACGAATTCATCACCGTCGAGCATCTGCTGCTGGCCTTGCTCGATAACCCCTCGGCATCGGAGGTGCTGCGTTCCTGCGCGGCCAATGTCGACGAATTGCGCAAGCTGCTGGGCGATTTTGTCACCGAACACACGCCGATCCTCACCGGCGAAGAAGTCGATACCCAGCCGACGCTGGGCTTCCAGCGGGTCATCCAGCGCGCGATCCTGCATGTCCAGTCGTCTGGCAAGAAGGAAGTGACCGGCGCCAACGTGCTGGTGGCGATCTTCGGCGAGAAGGATTCGCACGCAGTGTATTTCCTGCACCAGAAGGGCGTGACCCGCCTTGATGTGGTGAATTTCATTTCACACGGCATCAGCAAGGTGCCGCAGACCCAGCAACCCAAACCGGATGGCGAGCCGGCCGAAGCCGAGCAGGAAGCGCAGTCGGGCGGGGCGCTGGAGTCGTACACGCTCAATCTCAATGCTTTGGCGGTGGCGGGCAAGATTGACCCGCTGATCGGCCGCGAACACGAACTGGAGCGGGTGATCCAGACGTTGTGTCGTCGGCGCAAGAATAATCCGCTGCTGGTCGGCGAAGCTGGCGTCGGCAAGACCGCGATTGCAGAAGGACTGGCGCGCCGCATCGTCGAAGGTGAGGTGCCGGATATTCTGAAGCGTTCCAATGTCTATGCGCTCGACATGGGCGCCCTGCTTGCGGGCACCAAATACCGCGGCGATTTCGAGCAGCGGCTGAAGGCTGTGCTCAAGCAACTGATGGAGAATCCGCACGCGATTTTGTTCATTGACGAAATCCACACGCTGATCGGCGCGGGCGCCGCTTCGGGTGGCACGCTGGATGCATCGAATCTGCTGAAACCGGCGCTGTCCGGCGGCCAATTAAAATGCATAGGCGCGACGACCTATAACGAATACCGCGGCGTGTTCGAGAAGGATCACGCCTTGTCGCGGCGCTTCCAGAAGATCGACGTGACTGAGCCGACGATTGCCGAGACTGTGCTGATCCTGAAGGGGCTCAAGTCCCGCTTCGAGGAACACCACGGCGTGAAATACCAGCCGGCAGCGCTGAGCGCGGCAGCCGAACTCTCGGCGCGGTTCATCAACGACCGGCATTTGCCGGACAAGGC
>JANNHN010000250.1:0-8995 GCA_031404395.1 Betaproteobacteria bacterium | reverse complement strand
TGCGTCATGAAGCCGGCGATGGCGGCGGCGTTGCCGGCGTTCTGTTCATGGCGGAACGAAATCATGCGCATGCCGGCGGCCTGTGCCTTGCGGGTGAGGTCGGTGATCGGGATGCCGGGCAGACCGAAGATGGTGTCGATGCCGTTGAGTTTGAGGGCATCGATGACCAGGTGAAAGCCGTCGATCTGCTCTGGTGATTGCGGGTCAGTTGTCATGGGGGATGTACCGTCTTCTTGCCATCTGTTGAACAGGTGTTTTTCAGGTATGTCTGCCGTATAAGGGGAGCGGGGCCAAATTCAAGACCGGATTTCCTCGATTCACGGCAAATCCAGACCATCTCGATGTGGTTGTAATTTACCCAGACGTATCATAGGGGGCGGCATGCCGATGCGCTCTTGACCCCGGTCAATTTTTGCCCCGGGGCGGGTCAATTTAACCTTCAAATTCAATGGGTATTGCGACGCATCAAACGCAACTGGGGCGGAGTCAGATCTTCCCGCGCTGCTGCGACCAGTCAGATTTTGCCGCGCCGCTTGAGGCGGCTCAGCGTTTCCGGCGACAGGTTCAGGTAGGAGGCCAGTTCCTTTTTCGGCAGACGCTCGGCGAGTTCAGTGTGCTTGCGCATGAAGCGTTGCACCCGTCCCGGCGCATTGAGCAGATGCAGGGTGATGGTGTGCGCCATGACTTCGCTCATCAGCTTCATCACTTCAAGTTCGAACTCGCCCTTGATTTTGGCATGCCGCTCGAGGAACGCAGCCCACTGCAGCATCGACAACTTGGCGGCACGCACGCGCGTGACCGCGCGTATGGAATACGGCATCGGCGTCTTCAATCGCCACGCAGCGTAGCTGGTGTCGATGTCGCTTTCGGCGGCAAAACGCAAAATCATCTCCTTGCCCTGCGCATTGGACACGGTCCGTTTCAGAATTCCGTCGATGATGAAATACTGTTCCATGGCGTGCGTGCCCTGGAGTTCCAGTGTTTCGCCCTTGGCGTAGTCGGTAATTTCCAGCAACTGCTCGAATTCATTCCACTGCGCCACGCCGATGTTCTGCAAAACCATGTTTTGCCGCAATTGCAGGCGGATGATTTTGGACTGGGGATGCAGCGCAAGCTGGGTCATGGGAGGCGAATGAAATCGCGGCTGAAAGCAGGTGTTTGAATTTTATAACTATTTGTTTATTTTGAGTAAATTATTGGAATGGAATCTTGACTCCGGTCAAGGCCGGGGCGGTGGTCATTACCTATAGTGGCGCCCTCCTGCTATGTACAATTGGAAATTATTGCGGACAGTCTTTCATCCGCCGCGGAATTTTTGGAGATCAGAATGGAAGCTTTGAAGGGTGTGCGAATCCTCGACATGACTCACGTGCAGGCGGGCCCGACGTGTTCACAACTGCTGGCGTGGATGGGCGCCGACGTCATCAAGTTCGAGCCGCCGCAGGGCGACGCGACGCGTGGCCAGTTGCGTGACGTGCCGAATGCCGACAGCCTGTATTTCACGATGCTCAACTGCAACAAGCGGTCGATCACCGTCAACATGAAGAGCAGTGAAGGCAAGACGGTATTCGTTGATTTGCTCAAGAAATGCGACATCATCATGGAGAATTTCGGGCCCGGCGTGCTTGACCGTTTCGGCTTCACCTGGGAAAAAATCCACGAGATCAATCCGAAAATCGTCATGGGCTCGATCAAGGGTTTTGGTTCCAGCGGGCCGTACGCCGAGTTCAAGGCTTATGAGAACGTCGCGCAGGCGATGGGTGGTGCAATGAGCACCACCGGCATGCCGGACAGCCCGCCGTTTGTCACCGGCGCGCAGATCGGCGACTCCGGCACCGGCTTGCATCTGGCGATCGGCCTGCTGGCCGCGCTGCACCAGGCCAACCGTACCGGGCAGGGGCAGTATGTCGAGGTCGCGATGATGGACGGCGTAATGAATCTCTGCCGCGTCAAATGGCGCGACCACCAGCGGCTGACCCGGCAGTCACTGGCGGAATATTCGGTACCGACCTACCAGAACATGGGCGAAGTACCGCGCGCCGGCAACGATTCCGGTGGCGGCCAGCTCGGCAACGCGATCCATTGCAAGCCGCACGGCGCCAACGACTGGCTCTACATCGTGGTGCAGGAAGCGGTGTGGGATGCGCTGGCCAGGCGCATCGGACCGGACCTGGGCATGCCGGACCTGGCCACCGATCCCAAGTTCGCGACGATTGCCGAGCGCCGCAAGAACCAGCCGCTGATGTGGACCCTGATCACCAAGTTCGCGGAGAAATACACCAAGCGCGAGTTCATGGCCATCCTCAACCCGCTGGATGTGCCGTGCGGGCCGATCATGTCCACCGAGGATCTCGCCAACGACGAGCATATCCGCGGCCGCGACATGTATGTCGAACTCGATCATCCGCAGCGCGGCAAGTGGTGGAACGTCGGCATGCCGATCAAACTGTCGGCGTCACCCGCGGTCATCAAGCGCTCCCCGCTGCTCGGCGAGCACACCGACGAAGTGCTGAAGGAGGTGCTGGACTATGGCGACGAACAGATCGGCAAGCTGAAGACCGCGGGCGCATTCAGTTTGCCGCCGAAGAAAGCGAAGTAGGTTTTAAAGGGCGTGAACGAGTGAACGGGTGAACGAGTGAACGGGTAAAACCCTCTCACCGGCGCCCTTTGAAGTTACTCGTTCACTTGTTCACTTGTTCACTCGTTCATTCAAAAATATGAAAATCGCAATCATCGGACAGCAGGATTTTGGCAAGACGGTGCTCGACGCGTTCCTCGAGCGCAAGGACGAGGTGGCCGGCGTGTTCTGCGCGCCGGAGAAACCGGGCGCAAAACCTGATCCGCTGCGCACTGCAGCCGAAGAACGCGGATTGAAGGTGTTCCAGTTTCCGTCGCTGCGAGTGCCCGAAGCGCATGCTGCGCTGAAGGCGCTGCAGGTCGATCTCGGCGTGATGGCCTATGTGCTGCAGTTCGCGCCCGATACCTTCACCCATCTGCCGCGGCTGGGCACCATCCAGTTTCATCCTTCGTTGTTGCCGAAATACCGCGGACCTTCATCGATCAACTGGCCGATTATCCGTGGTGACACCAAAACCGGCCTGACCATTTTCCGGCCGAATGAAGGTCTCGACGAAGGTCCGGTGATTCTGCAGAAACACTGTGACATCGGTCCCGACGAAACCATCGGCGAGGTGTATTTCAACAAGCTGTTCCCGATGGGCGTCAAGGCCATGATCGAAGCCGCTGACCTGGTCTTCGCCGGCAAGCATACGGAGACGGTGCAGGACGAGTCCGCGGCAAGTTACGAAGGCTGGTGCCGCGCCGGCGAAGCCCATATTCAGTGGGCGAGTCATGTGGATTTTGTTTACAACGTGATTCGCGGTACCAATCCGGCGCCGGGTGCGTGGTCTACGCTGAACGGCAAGAAGGTGCAGATATTCGATGCCCGCAAGCACCTGTTTCGCAAATATGGCGATGTTCCGGGAAAGATCGGTGAAGTGGCCGAGGTGACCGAAAGCAGTTTCAAGGTTGCAGCGCAGGGTGGAGTGATCGAAGTGCTGCGTGCCCGCGGAGAGGACGGCAAAAAGTTGTCCGGGGGTGATTTTGCGCGCGCTCAGGGTCTTGCCAAAGGCGCATTGCTGGGAACCTGAACGGTCACGATGAGTGCGTAGTCGGCAGGGTCACACTGCAGCGTGGCCCTGCTTTTTTGCCATAGTTGTCATAACTTATTGATTATTAATTATTTTTTGTAAATTTCCAGCCAGCCCTGCGATAGGCTGATGCGCGCGCCACACGTTCATCGGTGCTGCGGCGCCGATCGTCAGGATCTGCTCCTGCAAGTGTGATGTTTGGCACTCAAATGCCAAAAAAGCCCAAATCAGCCAGGCAGATATCGTAAAATCAGCGTGAAGCATCGCCGTTAACCCATTCACCTGAAACAAAAAATACCGAAATACCGCGAACGGGCGCGTTAGGGATGAAAAAACTGGGGTTTTGGAAGGCTGACTGGTTTACCGGGTTGATCGTCGTCGTCGTCATGCTGGTGGCGTCGCGGGGTGATCTGATCCAGAGCCTGGAGCGCAAGGCCTATGACCTTGGCGTCCAGGCGGTATCCCGTGCGCCGTCCGATCGCATCGTGGTGATCGCCATTGACGACGCCAGCATCGCCAACATCGGGCGCTGGCCCTGGTCGCGCGATGTGCAGGCGCGCATGATTGATCTGCTCGGCGCAGCCAAGGCCAAGGTCGTCGCCAACACCACGTTTTTCTTTGAACCGCAGCGGGACGCCGGGCTGGTTTATATCGAGAAGCTGTTGCCGATGCAAAAAGAACTGCCGCCGGGGGCCGCCAGCGATGCGATGGGCGTCACGCTGGCCGAGGCCGAAGTTGCACTCAATACCGACCGTAAACTCGCTGACAGCATCAAGCGCGCCGGCAATGTCGTGCTGCCGCTGGTATTCCAGCAGTTGGCTGAACCGCAGGGCAAACCCGACAAGCTGTTGCCGGATTATGTGACCGTCAATGCGCTGGCCATGCCGTCAGGCACGGCCAATTTACCGCCACCCGGTGTGTTCCCGCTGATACCCATTGATGTCCTCGGCAGCGCGGTATCCGGTATCGGTCACCTGAATGCAGATAACGATGTGGATGGTGCCGTGCGTTCCGAACCGCTGTTGGTGCGTTATTACGACAAGGCGTATCCCGCGCTGTCGGTACTGATCGCAGCGCGCAGCCTGAATCTCGGCGTCACCGACATCAAGCCGACTTGGGGTGAAGCATTGCACCTCGGCAAACTGCGGGTGCGCACGGATGCTGAATTGCGCATGCATACCTTCTTTTACGCGGATCGCGACGGGCGCCCGCCATTTCCGGTTGATTCGTTTTTTGATGTGCTGAGCGGGAAAGTTCCGGCGGCCAAGTTCCAGGACAAGATCGTGCTGATCGGCGCAACGGCTGCCGGGCTGGGCACGGCGCAAGTGACCCCGCTGTCGCCGGCCACTGCCCCGGTGCTGACGCTGGCGCATACGGTGTCGAGCATACTGGGCGAACATTTCTTCGTAACGCCGTCGTGGGGCATCTGGGTGCAGATCGGCGTGTTTCTTGCCGTGGCGCTGTACCTCATCCTCGCACTGCCGCGGTTGCGTGCGGGGCTCGCGGCCTGGATCAGTCTCGGTATCGGCGCCGCACTGATCGGGGCGCACTTCGGATTGATGGTGAGCCAGCTGACATGGATTCCGCTGATGGCCTCGGTGGCACTGCTGGCCGTGGGCTACGGATCGCTGACGACGAAGCGCTTTCTGGTGACCGAGCGCGGCAAGGAAAAGTCCGACGCCGAGTCTGCCGAGTCCAATCGCATGCTCGGCATCGCTTACCAGGCGCAGGGACAACTGGATCTCGCGTGGGACAAATTCCGCCAGTGCCCGCTGGCGGATCCGCTGATGGAAAACCTCTACGCCCTGGCGCTCGATTTCGAGCGCAAGCGCCAGTTCAACAAAGCGGAATCGGTATTCGGCTACATGGCCGAGTTCAATCCGAAGTTCCGCGACCTGGAGCAGCGCCTGACACGCGCCAAGGCACTGTCGGAGACGGTCATACTCGGTGGCGCGCAGGGTCACCCCGGAGGCACCATGATGCTTCCCGGCGGCGGCATGGAAAAGCCGATGCTGGGTCGCTACCGGATCGAGAAGGAGCTGGGCAAGGGCGCGATGGGCGTGGTCTATCTCGGCAAGGATCCCAAGATCGGCCGCATCGTGGCGATCAAGACCATGGCGTTGTCGCAGGAGTTTGAAGGTGATGAACTGGTTGAGGTCAAGGAACGGTTTTTCCGCGAAGCGGAGACGGCGGGGCGCCTGACCCATCCCAATATCGTCACCATTTATGACGCAGGTGAAGAGCACGACCTGGCCTATATCGCGATGGAATTCCTGAAGGGACGCGATCTGGCGCCGTTTACCAAGAAAGACGCGTTGTTGCCGGTACCTCTGGTATTGTCGATTGTCGCGCGTGTCAGCGAGGCATTGGGTTATGCGCATTCGCAGAACGTCGTGCATCGCGATATCAAGCCGGCGAACATCATGTATGAGCCGGACAGCGATACGGCGAAAGTAACCGACTTCGGCATTGCCCGCGTCACCGATTCGTCCAAGACCAAGACCGGCATGGTGCTGGGCACCCCGTCTTATATGTCGCCGGAGCAACTGGCCGGCAAGAAGGTTGAAGGGCGCTCCGACCTGTTTTCTCTGGGCGTAATGCTGTACCAGATGCTCAGCGGCAGCTTGCCGTTTCAAGGGGAGTCCATGGCGCAACTGATGTTCAAAATAGCCAATGAGCCGCACGCCGATATCCGCACCCGGAATGCCAGTTTGCCGACCTGTGTTGCGGCCGTTACCAACAAGGCCCTGGCCAAGGATCCCGATCAGCGTTACCAGACCGGTGACCAGATGGCCAGGGCCATCCGGCTTTGTCTGGGCACACTCGCAGCGGCGCCGAGCCCCGCGTTTGCGGCACCTGAGGCGACGTGATGAGCGATTTGTCGAACATGATTGAAATCGCCACGGCCACTCATTCCGGGATGGTGCGCTCACACAACGAAGACAGCATTGCCGCCGATGCCGCGTCGGGACTGGCCGTACTGGCCGACGGCATGGGTGGGTACAATGCCGGGGAAGTGGCGAGCGGTATTGCCGTTGCGATGATCAGCGCCGAACTGAAAAAGGCACTGACGGCTCACGATGGTGACCTGGACGCGGCGACTGCGGAGCGGCTGGTGGGTGAGCATGCGGTGCGTGCCAACAATGCCATTTACCAGGCTTCACAGAGCCAGCCGCAGTATGCGGGGATGGGTACGACGCTGGTGGTTGCGCTCTGGCACGACAATTCTCTCGTTGTCGGCCATATCGGCGACTCCCGCCTCTACCGGATGCGCGCCAGCAAGCTGGAACAGGTGACGCGTGACCACTCGCTGCTGCAGGAACAGATCGACAGTGGTTTGATTACCAAGGAGCAGGCGCGGCATTCGCAGAACAAGAATCTGGTCACCCGCGCGGTCGGCATAGACCCCGAGGTGGAGGCTGAAGTGCACAGCTATCCGGTCCAGGTAGGCGATATCTACCTGATGTGCTCGGACGGCCTGAATGACATGGTGACGGATGAGGACATGGAGTTGACGCTGTCGTCGCTGCAGGCCAATCTGCCGCTGGCAGCAGCGCAGCTCGTGCAGCAGGCGAATGATAATGGCGGGCGGGATAATGTTTCGGTTATTCTGGTGCGTGTGTTGAAGGATTTTTCGGCCCGCACCGGATTGGTTGATCGTATGAAATCTTGGTTCAAATAAGCCTGGTTCAGCTAAGTAACGAGGATACTATTATGGCAAAGTTGATACTTTCACTTGACGGTTCCGTGATCCGCGAAGTGCCTCTCGACAAGGAGCGCATCGTGATCGGACGCAAGGCTTCCAACGAGATCCAGATCGAGAATCTGGCGGTGAGTGGCGAGCATGCCTGCATCGTCACGATCCTGAACGATTCGTTCCTCGAGGATATGGGTTCGACCAACGGCACGCTGGTCAATGGCAATCCGATCAAGAAGCACATCCTGCAGAACAACGATGTGATCGAGATCGGCAAGTACAAACTCAAATACGTGGCCGGGGCTCCGGCCGCAGGTGCTGGCGCAGGCGGCGGGGATGATTTCGAGAAAACCATGATCCTGCGTGCGCCACCGAAAGCGGCTGCTGCTGCGCCGAAGCCCAGTGAGCCGGCGCCCGCGCCGAAACCGGCCAACGAAGCGGCACCTGCACCAAAACCGTCAATGCCGCCGCCGACACCCAAGCCGCTACCGCCCACGCCGAAACCGGCTCAGCCAATGGCCCCGGCTGCTGCTGCGGCCGTTGCTCCCGCAGCGCCGAAGCCCGGCGACGGGCATCCGCTGGCCGCTGTGCAGATACTGACCGGACCGAGCGCGGGCAAGGAACTGGAGTTGACGAAGAATCTGACGACACTGGGCAAACCGGGGTTGCAGGTTGCCGTCATCACCCGGCGTCCGCAGGGTTATTTCATCACGCATGTCGAGGGCGCCAAGTTTCCGGTGATCAATGGCAAGATGATCGATGCGCAGGCACAGCCGTTGCAGGATCACGATGTCGTCGAGCTGGCTGGCGTCAAGATGGAGTTTTTCATCAAGAAGTAACGCATCGGCGCGTGGTCCGGGATTCACTGGCGCACGCCGGAAATTGTGACGTGTCCGGACAGCGCGATGATCCCGCGGTTCAGGACGCAGGTTAGGGAATCAGGGTGAAAAAGAATCTCGCGCGGATTGCAATAGGCATAGCGATTGCTGTCCTGTTCCTCGGACACGCCATCAGCTTGTACCGGCTGCCGCTGCTCGAAAATCTCGAAAATATCGTCTACGACACGCGATTGCGGCTGACCATGCCGCGTACCGTCGATCCGCGCGTCGTCATTCTCGATATCGACGAAAAAAGCCTGTTGGAAAAGGAAAAAGGCGGCGAAGGCCGGTGGCCATGGCCGCGCGATCGCCTGGCCCTGTTGCTCGACAAGCTGTTCGACAAATATGGCATTGCGGTGGTCGGGTTCGACGTGGTGTTTGCCGAACGCGACGAATCTTCGGGTATCCGGGTGCTCGAACGTCTCGGTCAGAACGAACTGAAGGGCGTGCCACAGTTTCAGTCGGTATTTGAACAGGTGCGACCGCAACTCGAATACGACGATATTTTTGCCCGCAAGATGAAGGGCCGTGCCGTCGTGCTGGGTCACGTGTTCCTCAGTGACGATCCTGCCAGCGCCAGCAAGAAAGGCATGCTGCCGCCGCCGGTACTGCCGGCAGGGACGTTCGGCGCCCGCAAGGTGGGCGTGACCTCGTGGGCGGGCTACACCGCGAACCTCGAACGGTTGCAGCGCGCCGCGACCAGCGCCGGCCATATCAATCCGCTGCCCGACCTTGATGGGGTGTCGCGGCGCGTGCCGATGCTCGTCGAG
>JANNHN010000249.1:0-3689 GCA_031404395.1 Betaproteobacteria bacterium | reverse complement strand
GTCAGTCCGGTGGCGAGGTCGAAATCGCGACCCGATTCGCCGAGGCCGCGCATGTCGGGGCGCACGACGCGGTAGTGGCGGGCGAGCGCCGGCACCCATTGGTACCAGAATTTCGCCGAGCGGCCGTTGCCGTGCTGCAGCAGCACGACCGGGGCTTTTTGCCACGGGTCAGTGTAGTCGTCGATGGCATAGTGCAGGCGCGGCTGGCCTGCGCGTTCGACAAACGGCACGGTGTCAGCTCTTCGCGCCCAGTTGCAGCGCGCGGGCGCGCGAGGCTTTCAGGTCTTCGGGCGCGGCAGCAGTATTCCAGCCGAGCACATTCTTGAGCACGATGTCGGTCAGCGCGTGCAGCCAGTCGTCGCGTTCGTTGAGGCAGGGGATGTAGTGCAGCTCCTTGCCGCCGGCCTTGCGGAAGTTTTCTTTGGCCTCGATGCCGATTTCTTCCAGCGTTTCCAGGCAGTCGCTGACAAAACCCGGGCAGGCGACATCGACGCGGCCGATTTTCTTCTTGGCGAGCGCGGTCAATACTTCGGCGGTGTACGGCTTCAGCCATTCGGCGCGGCCAAAACGTGACTGGAAAGCGATGGTGTAGAAATCGGGCTTGAGGCCGATTTGCCCGGCGATCAGCCGTCCGGTCTTCAGGCATTCGCAGTGATAGGGGTCGCCGAGTTCCAGCGTGCGCCGCGGCACACCGTGGAAACTCAGCACCAGGTGGTCGCCGCGGTAGTTGGTGACCCAGTAGTCGTTGATGCTCTGCGCCGCGGCCTTGATGTAGCCCTCGTGGTCGTGGAAATGTTTCACGGTACGCACCGCCGGCTGGTTGCGCATGTTGCCCAACGCTTCGAAGGCGGCGTTGAACGCGGTGGCGGTAGTGCTTGCCGAATACTGCGGATACAACGGCAGCAGCAGGATGCGGTCGCAGCCCTGTGCTTTCAACGCGTTCAACTTGTCGCGGATCGATGGCTTGCCGTAGCGCATCGCGTATTCGACGGCATGCGGCTGTTTCAGCCGCTCACCGAGGTAGCCGCGCAGCATATTGGTCTGGGTCGCGGTGTGTACCTGCAGCGGCGAACCGTCCCTGGTCCAGACCTGCGCGTAGCGTTTTGCCGAAGCTCCTGGACGCGTGGTCAGCACAAACAGATTGAGTATCAGCCACCACACCGGTCGCGGAATCTCGACCACGTACGGGTCAGACAGGAATTCACGCAGGTAGGTGCGCACCGCGCCGGGAGTCGCGGCTGCGGGCGAGCCGAGATTGATTAATAACACCCCGATTTTTGCGGGGGCGCCGTGGGTATGCGGGGGTTCTTTGGTGAAAAGGGACATGTGTCAGTGAAGCGTGAACGGGATCACTCGTTCACCGCATTATTCACCGCTGTGTAAGTGCGTTGCTCAATAATTTTGCAGTGATATCAACAATGGGAATCACCCGCTCGTAGGCCATGCGTGTCGGGCCGATGACGCCGACGGTGCCGACGATCTTGCCATCGACCTCATAAGGCGCGGTGACCACGCTGCATTCATCAAGGGGCGTCAGCCCGGCCTCGCCGCCGATGAATATCTGCACGCCCTGCGCGCGGCTGGAGACATCCAGCAGTTGCAGCAGCGTGGTGCGGTGCTCGAACAAATTGAACAGGTCGCGCAGCTTGGTCATGTTCGACGACAGATCGTCGATACCGAGCAGGTTGATTTCGCCGGAAATCACCACATCTTCAGCCGAATCGCTGACGGCCTGATCGCCGGCGGCCAGCGCGGCAGTCATCAGTTGCGTCATGTCTTCGCGCAATTGTTTCAGTTCGGTATGGATGCGGCGGCGGATGTCGTCAAAGCTGCAGCCGGCGTAGTTCTGGTTGAGAATGTTGGCGGCTTCGACCAGTTCTGCAGGGGAATACACTTTCCCGGTCTGGATGATGCGGTTCTGCACATCGCCCTCGGCGGTGACGAGAATCAGCAGCAGGCGTTTTTCGGCGAGCTTGAGAAATTCAATATGGCGGAATCCCGCGCTGCGTCGCGGCGTGACGACGATGCCCGCGAAGTGCGTCAGTTCCGACAGCATATGCGAAGCCGAGGTCACCAGCTTTTGCGTGTTCTCGACCTGCAACTGGCCTTCGAGCTGATTGATCTCGATGCGATCCAGCGGTTTGACGGTGAGCAGGGTATCCACGAAAAAGCGGTAGCCGCGCGCGGTCGGAATGCGCCCGGCGGACGTGTGCGGGCTGGAGATAAAGCCCATCTCTTCGAGATCGGCCATCACGTTGCGGATGCTGGCCGGCGACAGATCGAGGCCGGAAATTCTGGACAGCGCGCGGGAGCCGACCGGCTGTCCGTCGGCGATATAGCGCTCCACCAGGGTTTTCAGCAACAGTTGTGCGCGTTCGTTCAGCGCCTGCGGTTCATGAGCCATGAAATTCATTTTACACAAAAAGCATAGCGCACCAGCACTCCCGGCGATGGAGCGCCAATGCATTGTTTTTAATGGGTTTGCGCGACTGCGATGGCGGGGGAATTATGGTTTAATGAGCGTCGCCCGCATGCATCACACGCTTGCTCACAATTCGAAAATGGTCGCCATGCCCGCCGCTTTCCCCACTATCGCACTGATCGGCAAATACAATTCACCGGAGATCGCCGGGCCGGTGATGAAGCTCGCGCGCTTCCTCGAAAAACGCGGCGTCAAAGTGCTGATCGACCGGCTGACCGCCACGCACATCCCGGATTGCCCGTATGCCGTGCTGGTACTGGATGAACTGGGCCGCGAAGCCGATCTTGCCATCGTCATCGGCGGCGACGGCACCATGCTCAACATCGCGCGTACTTTTGCGCCCAGCGATGTGGCGCTGGTCGGCATCAATCAGGGGCGGCTCGGCTTCCTGACCGATATTTCGCTCGACACCATGTTCGAGACCATTACCGCGATACTCGACGGTCAGTATGTGACCGAGGAGCGCATGCTGCTTGAGTCCGCGGTGTGGAGCGGAGAGAACGGCAAGCAGGAGCAGGTGTTTGATGTGCTGGCGTTTAACGACGTGGTGGTGGCCAAGGGCAACTCGGGCGGGCTGGTCGAAATCGAGGTACGTATTGACGGCCAGTTCATCTACAACCAGCGCTCCGACGGCCTGATTGTCGCCACGCCGACCGGATCCACGGCGTATGCGCTCTCCGCCGGCGGGCCCATCGTGCACCCGGCGCTGTCGGTGATGGCGCTGGTGCCGGTATCGCCGCACACGCTGTCCAACCGGCCGATCGTCATCGGCGGCGACAGCACCGTGGAAATCGTCGTGCGCAGCAACGGCGATCCGCGCGCCCACTTCGACAGCCATTCGCATTTTGACCTGCGCGAAGGCGACCGCATCGTCGTGCGCCGTTACGCCCATACCATCAAGCTGCTGCACCCGGTAGGTCACAGCTATTACGCGATGCTGCGCGAGAAGCTGCGCTGGAACCGTGATTGAGTGAAGGGTGATTGAGTGAAGGGTGAATGCGTGAAGAGTGAAGGGAGTAAGGGTTGGGGTGGGGGGTTCACCCTTCACCCTTCTCCCTTCACTGTGTATTAGGGCAACAGCATGCTGCGCAGCCTCTCCATCCGCGATTTCGTCATCGTCGCCCGTCTCGAACTCGAGTTCGGCGCGGGCTTCACGGTACTGACCGGCGAAACCGGTGCCGGCAAATCCATCCTGATCGACGCGCTG
>JANNHN010000248.1:0-7002 GCA_031404395.1 Betaproteobacteria bacterium | reverse complement strand
CGCGGTGTCATGGGCGCCGCTGTTCATGCGTTTTGGTGATGACGCATTGCGCTTTCAGTTGATATTCGATTTGTGCGAAGACCTGCGCGTGGATTTTCGCGTGCAGCGCGATGTGCCCAATTACCTCAGGCGCATGCTGCGGGCGGCGCGTGGACTGATCCGCAGCCATTCCGAAACCCAGGCCTACCACGATCTTGCGGTGGCCAGTCTGGAGAGCGCGCTGGCGCACCACAACGATGGCGCGGCGGATCCGCAGTTCGCATCCCTGTTTGGTGACCGCGCCACCGTGGCCGACGCCTATCGCGCGGCGATAAAAATATACAGCGCCATGGCGCTGCCGCCGGTGACTGATCTCGAGATTTTTCATGCGGCGTACCTGCCGGGGCGCGGGCCGAATGCGACGCGCATGGCGCATCCGCAGGAGAGCGACGACAACGAGCAGCAGACGCAGGCCGGCGCCGAGCAGAAAAGCCAGCAGCAGGAAGAGGGTGAGGAGCAATCCGAGCAGCCGCAGAACGCCGAGTCTGGTGATCAGCGCGACGACGGCGAGAAGCAGGAAATGCCGAGTTACGGCGATTCCTCCGGTCAGTCGGCGCGCGCTTCGGGCCAGAGCGACAAGGATCAACCCGGGCAGGGCAGCAGCGACAAGGGCATTCCGTATCCGGAATGGGATTACCGCGAGTCGCGTTACAAACGCAACTGGAGCTGGGTGCAGGAGAAGCGGCTCGCCGAATCGAACATGAACGAGACCAACCGGCTGATGAAGCAGTACGCGAATGCGCTCAAGCGTTTGAAGAAAGCCATCCAGTCGCAGAAGCCGACACGCGCTGCGCCCTTGACACAGCAGCTCGACGGCGATGACATGGATCTCAACGCGGTCGTCGCCTACGTCACCGAAAAACGCGCGGGTCGTTCGCCCCGCCCGAACATTTACAAGCGGCGCGAGATCCGCAAGCGCGAGGTTGCGGTGACGCTGCTCGCCGACATGTCCACCTCGATCATGCAGCATCTGCCGGAGGGTGGCGGGCGGCTGGTGGATCGCGTGCGCGCCGGCGTGCTGCTGTTCGCGGAGAGCATGGAGGAAGTCGGCGATGCCTATTCGATCGCCGGTTTCTGCTCCAAGTATCGCGATAACGTCAGTTATTACATGCTCAAGGATTTCGACGAAAACATGTCGGAGGATATTCGTGCCCAGATCGGCGGCATGTCGGGGCGCCTCGCGACGCGCATGGGTGCGGCGATTCGCCATGCCACCGCGCGCTTCGAAGGCGTCGAAAGCCGCCGCCGGCTGCTGCTGATCCTGTCCGACGGACGTCCCGAGGATTACGACGACGGCGGCGACCGGCGCTATCTGCACGAAGACACACGCATGGCGGTGAAAGAGGCGGTGGCCAAGGGCGTGCATCCGTTCTGCATCACCGTCGATACCATGGCCAATCAGTATCTGCCGCAGATTTTCGGGCCCGGACATTACCTGGTGCTCGATCACATCAACAGCCTGCCCAACAAGCTGCCGGAGATTTACCTCAGGCTGCGGCGCTGATCGGTGCGCCAGTGTTGCCGGCATCAGTGCACCGGTGTATCTTATTGATTTAATTTAATATTTTAAGATCTCCGGCGGGCGTAGAATATCTGCAGCGCGATCACCGCGTGGCACCAGTTCCTTGCTGTAAGGCCGCAGCCGCAGGGCTGACCAACCGCAGACAGATCATCAGGCAGGGGGAGCAAATGGCTGACCAACCGGCAGTGCGGCGGCAAACCGAATGGGTGCCGCTGACCAAAGAGCAGTTCCGTGATCGCTTTTACCAAAAGTTTTACGACCCGGAGTACGGCAAAGTTGCGGCGGAGCTCGAGAAAGTTTTCGAGGTCGCCTGGGACGGCTATATCCAGTACCGCAAGTCGCCGCGCAAACAGGCGGCCGGTGCCGGCTATGCCGATCCGAAGATGCAGTTACCGGTGGAGTGGCTGCAGACGCGTGCCGCAATTGATGCTGCTGAAAAACGCCAGAAAGATCCCGGATCGCCGACGCGCATCCTGATTGTCAACGGCTCCCCCCGCAGCGAACATACCTGTCCCGGCGAAATATCGAAAACGCGCCGACTGGCACAGCATGCGCAGAAAGCCATCGAGGCCATACCCGGCCACGAGGTCGATTTTCTCGACATATCCACGCTGGCTGACGAGCCGTGGAAAGTCATCCATCCCTGCAAGGCCTGTGTATCGACTTCGCAGGCGCTGTGTCATTGGCCCTGTTCGTGTTATCCCAATCATGCGGTCGGCCAGACCAACGACTGGATGGACGAGATTTATCCGCGCTGGACGGCAGCGCACGGCGTGTTTCTGTTGTGCCCCGTGCACTGGTACCAGGCGCCGGCGAGCCTGAAGCTGATGATCGACCGGCTGGTGTGCGCGGACGGCGGCAATCCAGATCCGACGACCACGCGCGGCAAGGACCCGGCGCTGGCCAAGTCGCTGGAGCTGCAGGGTTGGGATTACCCCAAGCACCTTGCAGGGCGCGCGTTTGCTGTCGTGGCGCACGGCGATGCTGCCGGTCCGGAAAATCTGCGGCGGATGCTGGCCGACTGGCTGACTGACATCGGCATGATTCAGGCCGGGCCGCAGGCGGTGCTCGATACCTGGATCGGCTGGTATAAGCCGTACGCAACCAGCCACGAAGATCTGGATGCCGATCCCGAAACGTTTACACAAGTCCAGAATGCCGCATTGAGCCTTGCAGTCATGGTGAAGCAGTTGCGCAGCGGCGAGTATCGTGCGCCGGATGCCGGCCTGCACAGTCCGCGGCAAAAATAGCCGGCAGGCAAAAATAATCAGGGGATCTTTCCAGATCCGGTGGACTTGCTGCACAATGCCTTCCCGTCGTCAGCAGAGGAGGAATCACCGTGGGACATACGCTCGAACAGTTTGCCGCACAGTGCCACAATTTCATCAAGGCCGAGCCGGGCCCGGCCGGGCGCAAGAAAGTGGCGGCCTTGTTGCAGGAAGTGCTGAAGGACAGGCAGTTTATCGACAAGCATGTCGATGCCGGCGTCGGTGAACGGAAAATCATTTACGAAGATCCCGAATTCGGCTTTTGCATTCTGGCCCACGACTATACGGACGCCAAAACCAGCGGGCCGCATGATCATGCGCATTCCTGGGCGATTTACGGCCAGGCCCGCGGCGAGACCGAAATGCGCGACTACCAGTTGTTGGAGCCGGCCAGCGCCGACAAGCCGGGCAAGGTCAAACATACGCGCACTTACAAACTGACACCGGGCATCGCCCATGTCTACAACGAGGGTGATCTGCACTCGCCGAAGCGCACGGGGCCGACCAGCCTGATCCGCATCGAGGGCACCAACATGGCGAAGGTCAAGCGCTTCAAGTACGAGCAGGTCTGACGGAAACGGCTGCACATGAAAAAGGCTGCCCGCAGGCAGCATTTTTCATTCGCGCAGGGAATTAATGGGGCACATCCGCGGGAATTACCGGCATCGGGCCGGTGGCGAGATTACGCAAATGCCGGTTGCGCACCAGCATCATCGACAACGAAACAAACAGACCGAACATGGTGATGACCCAGAAAATGGACAGGTCCAGCCAGATCAGCAGCGCATACAGCCCGATCATCGCCAGGATCGACAGGTTTTCGTTGAAATTCTGTACGGCGATGGAATGGCCTGCGCCCATCAGGATGTGGCCGCGGTGCTGCAGCAACGCGTTCATCGGCACCACGAAGTATCCGGCGAGGCCGCCGATCAGGATAAGCAGCGGAATGGCAACGGCAATGCTGGTTACAAAGTTCATGGCGATGACAACCACGCCCATGGCGATGCCGACCGGTACCACGTTGACTGCGCGGTTCAGCGGTACTATTTTAGCGGCAATGATGGCGCCGGCGGCGATGCCCACGGCACAGACGCCCTGCAGTAACGTGGCCTGCGACAGGGTGTAACCCAGCGCAACTTCCGCCCATTTCAAGACGATGAACTGCAGGGTGGCGCCGGCACCCCAAAACAGCGTGGTGGTGGCCAGGGAAATCTGTCCCAGTTTGTCGGTCCACAGCAGTTTTACGCAATGCGCAAACTCCCTGATCAGATAGATCGGATTCTTGCTTGGCGTGCGGTGATCGACGCCGGTGTCCGGTATGTACAGGTTGAACACTGCGGCAACGGCGTAGAGCAGCATGATGACTGCTATGGCTGCTTCGGCCGGCGTATCGACGCCAGTATCGAATACCGGCAGATCAAATGTGAGCAGGCTGGCCGATAGGGTGGTACTGATCAGCGCGCCGCCCAGCAGCGTGCCGATTATGATCGAGCCGACGGTCAGGCCTTCGATCCAGCCATTGGCGACGACCAGTTTATGGTGCGGCAGATATTCGGTGAGGATGCCGTACTTCGCCGGGGAGTAGGCGGCCGCGCCGAAGCCGACCACGGCATAGGCCAGCAGCACATTGATATAAACCGGGAAGCCGGGGAATTCCCACAGATCGTGAAAGAACAGCATCAGGCAGCCGGCAATCTTGATGGTGTTGGTCACGAACATCACCTGGCCCTTGGCCATCGAGTCGGCAAAGGCGCCGACGAAGGCCGCGAACACGACGTAGGACACGGTGAAGAAGAACTTCAGCATCGGCGTCATCCACTCCGGCGAGTGCATCTGCATCAGCAGCGCGATGGCGGCGACCAGCAGCGCGTTGTCGGCGAGCGACGAAAAAAACTGCGCCGCCATGATGATATAGAAGCCTAAGGGCATGGATGCTGGGGTTGCTGCGTATTTTGATGTGCGGTAAATGTTTGCAGAAGGTTGCGCAGTGCGGTCATGCGCCGACAGCGAGCGGACCATCACGGAACGCGGCTTTATACCATAGTTCCCATAGGGCCAATGCGGTTTCCCCCTGATGCGGGATGTGCGTTTCGCGATCTCCCGCAGCAGTGCCTTTTGTTCTGCGCAGCCGGTATGCGGCGCCGCAATGTGCGTGCCTGTCGCTTTTTCGACGGCCTGTTAACGGGTAGTATCAGCCCTCTCATTCAATCAACAACCGGTTTCCCTATATGGCTGACCGCCGCCTGCAGGTTTTTCACGCCGTTGCCCGGCAATTGTCCTTTACCAAGGCTGCCGAGCAGCTGTTCATGACTCAGCCTGCGGTGACGTTCCAGATCAAGCAACTGGAAGAACATCTCAAGGTGCGTTTGTTCGAGCGCAGCCACGGCCGTATTGCACTGACGCCCGCCGGAGAGCTGGTGCAGGGTTATGCGGAG
Source organism: Betaproteobacteria bacterium (assembly GCA_031404395.1). Lineage (GTDB taxonomy): Bacteria > Pseudomonadota > Gammaproteobacteria > Burkholderiales > SG8-41. The sequence continues at coordinate 1,738 of JANNHN010000248.1, read as the reverse complement.
AAAATTCTCGCGCTGTCCGAAGAGCTGGAAACCCGTGTCGGCGAATTGACCGGTGCGATCAGCGGGCCGCTGCTGCTGGGCGCCAGCACCACGATTGCAGAGTTCTACCTGCCGCAGATTCTTGGCGAGTTCAAGGCTAAGCATCCGCATGTCCGGGCGCACATGACGGTTGCCAATTCCGAGACCATCGAAACGCGCGTCGCCGAACATGCGCTGGACGTCGGCTTGATCGAGTCGCCGTCTCATCTGCCGGGTGTTGCTATCGAGGCCTGTTGCGAGGATGTGCTGGTGATGATCTGCAGTCCGCGCTACAAGCTGGCCAAGGCGAAACGCGTGTCGGCTGCCGACGTTGCGGGAGAGCCGTTTATCAGCCGCGAAACGGGATCGGGCACGCGCGAATTTGCGGATCATTATTTCGAGCAGAACAGGATATCGCCGGACGCCATCAACATCGTCATGGAACTGGGCAGTCCCGAGGCCATCAAGGGTGTCGTCGAGACCGGTCTGGGCGTGTCTATTCTTTCCCGCACCACTGTGGCGAAGGAGATCAAGCTCGGCATACTGGTCGCCGTGCCGCTGGATCCGCCGTTGATCCGCACACTGTCGGTAGTGACGCCCAGGGACCGGTTCCGTTCTCGGCTGCTGACCACTTTTGTTGAATACGCGGTGGGCCGCATGAAGGAAATGGCTGCTGCGCAATGACAGGGCGGTGCGGAATGCAGAATGATGAATGAACGGCGTTCAATCCCGTTGTCGGGTTGATTCCTGATGCCGCGACCGATCACCGCAACCATTGATCTCGCTGCGCTGGCGCACAATCTGGGCGTCGCACGGGCGCGCGCGCCCCATGCCAAGGTGTTCGCGGTGATCAAGGCCAATGCCTACGGCCACGGCTTGCTGCGTGTTGCGCGGGCGTTACAGGCGGCAGATGGTTTCGCCGTGGTTGAGTTCGATGCTGCGGTGCAGTTGCGTGATGCGGGGTTTCAGCAGCGCATCATGCTGCTCGAAGGTTTTTTTGATGCGCGCGAAGCGGTTGCCGGCGCAGCCCGGCGTATTGCGACGGTACTGCACGCGGAGGAGCAGTTGGCGCTGGTCGATCCGCTGGTGACCGGCGCGCGGCTTGACGTGCTGCTCAAGATCAACAGCGGTATGAATCGCCTGGGTTTCGCGCCGGACACCGCGCGTGCCGTGCATGCGGGACTGCAGGACAGTCCCGGCATCGGCAAAATCACGCTGATGACGCATTTTGCAAATGCGGATGATGCGCGCGGCGTCGGCTGGCAGCTGGACAACTTCGAGCGCGCCGTGGCGGGTATTGCCGCCCCGCGCACGCTGGCGAATTCGGCAGCAACGCTGCGTTACCCCGAAACGCATTTTGACTGGATCCGGCCGGGCATCATGCTCTACGGCTCGTCGCCGTTCGCGGAGCAATCCGCGGCGGATCTCGGTCTGCGGCCAGTGATGACGCTGGCGTCACGCATTATCGCGGTGCGCGACCTGCGGCCCGGCGATACCGTGGGCTACGGGGGAGTTTTCCGCGCGGAGCGCGCGATGCGCATCGGCGTGGTGGCCTGCGGCTACGCCGACGGTTATCCGCGCCATGCGCCGAGCGGTACGCCGGTGAAAGTGGGTGATAGACTGACTGCAACCGTTGGCCGCGTGTCCATGGACATGTTGTGTGTCGATATTACGGACATGCCGGCAGCGGAGACCGGCACGCCGGTGGTGCTGTGGGGTG
>JANNHN010000247.1:0-2288 GCA_031404395.1 Betaproteobacteria bacterium | reverse complement strand
AAACTCCTCGATGACGACGCGTGCACCCGCCGATCCCATCTTGTTGTCGATGAGCATCATATCGACCGCGGCATGCGCTTCATCAGCGGCCATTGCCACCACCACGCCTTTGCCTGCGGCCAGCCCGTCGGCCTTGATGACAATGGGCGCGCCCTGCTTGTTGATATAAGCGTGCGCCGCGGCAGCATCAGTAAATGTCGCGTAGCCCGCCGTAGGGATGCCATGCCGCGCCATGAAACTCTTGGCGAAATCCTTGGAGCTTTCGAGCTGCGCCGCCTTTTGCGTCGGGCCGAAAATGCGATGGCCGGCGGCACGCACGGCATCGACAAGGCCGGCTGCGAGCGGCGCCTCGGGTCCCACTACTGTCAACGCAATGTCATTTTTATTAATAAAATCAATGACTTGCTTATTTCCGTCGAGAGCGACGTTCTGCAGCCCGTCTTCACGCGCGGTACCGGAGTTGCCTGGCGCAACACACACCCTCGACACGCGCGGCGATTGGGCGAGCTTCCACGCCAGCGCGTGTTCGCGGCCGCCGCCGCCGATGACGAGGATTTTCATAGTCTGATGTTAGTGGCGGAAATGCCGGAACCCGGTGAACACCATCGCGATGCCGTGTTCGTCTGCAGCGGCAATGACTTCTTCATCGCGCAGGCTGCCGCCGGGCTGGATGATCGCAGTTGCGCCCGCCGCAGCAACCACATCGACACCGTCGCGGAACGGGAAAAATGCGTCCGAAGCAACCACCGATCCGGCCAGTTGCAGATTGGCGTTGCCCGCTTTGATCGACGCGATGCGCGCCGAATCGACGCGGCTCATCTGGCCGGCGCCGACGCCCAGGGTCTGGCCGTTGCCGCAGAACACGATAGCGTTGGATTTGACGAACTTGGCGACACGCCAGGCAAATACCAGGTCCTCCAGTTGCGCCTCCGTCGGTTTGCGCCGGGTAACCACTTTGAGCTGTGCGGCGCCGACGTTCATGCCGTCCGGTGTCTGCACCAGCATGCCGCCGCCGACACGCTTGATATCGAAGGCATTGGCGCCCGGCGCGAGCGGTACTTCCAGCACGCGAATATTTTCCTTCGCGGCAAATGCCGCGAGCGCTTCCGGCGTAACCTGTGGCGCGATCACCACTTCGACAAACTGCCCGGCGATGGCTCGCGCCGCATTGGCATCGAGCGCACGATTGACAGCGATGATCCCGCCAAACGCGGAAACCGGATCGGTGGCAAACGCTTTGGTGTAAGCCACCGCCAGATCCGCACCCACGGCAACACCGCAGGGGTTGGCATGTTTGACAATCACGCATGCCGGCGCATCGAATGTTTTGACACATTCCCACGCTGCGTCGGCATCACCAATATTGTTGTACGACAGTTCCTTGCCCTGCAACTGCCGGTAGCCGGCGAGACTGCCGGGTGCCGGCACGGGATCGCGGTAGAACGCCGCTGACTGATGCGGATTTTCGCCATAGCGCAGCGTCTGCACGCGGTCGAGCTGCAGATTGAGCCGCGTCGGAAAAACATCGCGCTTGCCGCCGGGCTGCAACGCCGTCAGGTAATTGCTGATGGCGCCATCGTACGCCGCCGTGTGCGAAAACGCCTTGCAGGCGAGACGAAAACGCGTCTCCGCCCCTACCGCCCCGCTCGCCGCGCCCATCTCCCGCAACACGGCGCCGTAATCAGCCGGATCGGTAATTACCGCCACGTGGCCATGATTTTTAGCCGCGCTGCGCACCATTGCCGGACCGCCGATATCGATATTCTCGATGGCCTCTTCGAGAGTACAGTCCGGGCGGGCGACAGTCTGCGCGAACGGGTAGAGATTCACCGCAAGAAGATCGATGCCGGGTATATTCGCGGCACGCATCGCCTCGGAATGCGCAGACAGGTCGCGACGCGCCAGCAGGCCGGCATGGATGCGCGGATGCAGCGTTTTCACGCGCCCATCCAGCATTTCCGGAAAACCGGTGTAGTCCGCGACCTCGGTGACCGGCAGGCCGGCGTCGCGCAGCAATTTTGCAGTGCCACCGGTCGATAACAGCTTGACGCCGAATCCGGCAAGTCCGCGCGCAAACTCGACGACGCCCGTCTTGTCGGAAACGCTGATCAGCGCTTGTTTGATGATGGCCATGAAAACAGGGCGCAGTGATCCGGGGGTTCAGCGGGGCTGGAAACCTAGAACTTGATGTTGTAACTTTTGATTTTTTTACGCAGGGTATTGCGGTTGATGCCCAGCATGGCTGCGGCGTGTGACTGATTGCCACTCACCTTGTGCAAAACAGATTC
>JANNHN010000246.1:0-1501 GCA_031404395.1 Betaproteobacteria bacterium | reverse complement strand
CCGGCAAACTGCCACAGCCACGCCAGCATCTCGCCCTGCGGATGCGCCACCGTGCCGCGTGACAGCGCAGCGGCATTGAACACCGGCTCCAGGGCATCGTGCCGCAGGTTGTCGGCAATGAAAATGCGTTCGACACGGGTTTCGTGCGCAAGAATCGAAAAGTCCGGTGCAATATCAAAATAAATCGACAATGCCGCACATTCACGCCCTGCTGCCAGCGTACAGGCCTCTACCGTCGCGTCGGGCAGCATGGTGATTTTGCCGCCGGGAAAGTACACCGTCGATAACCGTTCGCGGGCAACGACATCCAGCGGCGAATCCGGCGCGATGCCCAGTGCCGGTGCGGCGATGTGGATGCCCAGGCGTCGTGCGCCGCCCGGCAGCGTCTGCAGGGAAAACGCATCATCGATTTCGGTGGTCTCCGCATCGTCAATGCTGTGCGCCTGCACTTCGGCCAGCGGCAGACCGGCGGGCATTTCCGCCGCGGGCAAATCCGCAAACCCCGCGCCGCGCGGAAAGTGTTCGACCAGAAAACGATTCAGATGATAGGCATGGATATCAGGCAGCGCGCCGCAGCGCTCGAGCAAGCGCACCGGCGTCAGCTTCGCCGCGACACTGGCCTCTTCCAGCGCTTTCCACTCGATGCTGTTCCTGTCGGGCTTGTAGAGCAGCGTGTCGAGCAGCGGCCGGAAGGCTGCGGGCAGACGTCCCGCGGCAAACTCTTCGACATAAGCGGTTCGCGCCAGCGCCTGCAGCCTTTTGCGTTCGATGCTGGCGAGCGCCGCTTTCAGCGCCTCCGCCGGCGCGGCCTTGTAGCGCCCGCGGCCCTTCTTGTAGAAGTACATCGGCGCACCGTGCAGGCGCATCAGCACGCCCGCCGATTCCACCGCGCCGGGCGCATGTCCATAATATTCGCGCGCCAGTGCTTCGTACGAAAATTCCTCGGTACCGCAGCATTGCCACAGAAAATCGATATCGATGGCGTCAGCGCGGGCTTGCGCTTCACCCATGAGCGCGGTGTGCGCAGGCACCTCGAAACGCAGCAACACCGCCGACGATTTCACCTTGGAGCGCTTGCCGTGCGGCGCCTCCACCTGCAATGAAGTGTCGTTGTCGGCGAGTACGGCGCCGACTTTGAACTCGCCGTCTTCTTCGTAAAAAACATTCATTTCTGTCTTTCGGTAAATGGGCATCAGGCCATTTGCCGCCAGTATCACCCCCCGCCTTTCGGTTGAGGGGTCGGGGGTGAGGGGCACTGCTTCCGAGCTCGTCCAGCAGTGCGGGCAGGGCCGCGAATTATACGCGCCCGCGCTGCCAGAACGCGATGACCGGATCGAGATAATCCGCAAATCCGCGGAATCCGTGATCGCCACCCGCGACGATGATCTGCTCACAGCCGGCGTAGCGGCGCACGCCGTCGCGGTAATCCAGCACTTCGTCGCCAGTTGCCGTGACCAGCAGATAACCTGCCGGAGTGATGCGCTCCGTTTCCAGTGCGCGC
>JANNHN010000245.1:0-4115 GCA_031404395.1 Betaproteobacteria bacterium | reverse complement strand
ATTCCGCAAAGCGGTCACTGGCTGTATTTCCTGGAGACCGCGCCCAACGCCGATCTGAGTCACGACGGCCACCCCAAACGCGGCGGCTTCCTGCCGCCGGTGCCGCTGCCGCGACGCATGTGGGCCGGTGGCCGCATCGATTTCCGGCAACCGGTACGGGTCGGCGAAAAAATCAGCCGTGAATCAGCAGTGATTTCCGTCGCAGCCAAGTCGGGGCAAAGCGGCGCACTGGTATTCGTCACGGTTCGCCATACCGTGACGTCAGGCGGCACTGCGGCCATTGTTGAAGAACACGATATTGTTTATCGCGATGCAGCCAAACCGGGCGGCGCATCTGCGGCGGGCAAGGCAGCGCCGCAGTCGGCGGCATGGCAGCGCACCGTGGAAACCAATGAAGCCGTGCTGTTCCGCTACTCGGCGCTGATATTCAATGCGCACCGCATTCACTACGACCTTGATTATTGCCGCAGTGTTGAGGGCTATCCGGGGTTGATCGTGCATGGCCCGCTGCAGACCACGTTGCTGCTCGATTTATGCCGGCGTAACGATCCCCGTCCCGTGCGCACGCTCGACTACCGGGCGATGCATCCGCTGTTCCATCAGGAAAAATTCACCGTGAACGGCCAGCCCTCGGCCGATGGCCAATCAGCGGATCTGTGGACAGCGAACGCAGCAGGCTGCTACACAATGCGCGGCACCGCGACGTTCTGACCTGCGGAAATCTGACCTTTTATGGTGGGCACGCTGCGCCCAAAGGAAGTCACCTTGGGTGGCAGCGGATTACGGGGACACGGATCCCCGTATTTCGCCCCGAAGGAAGTCCCCTTGGGGGGCACTTCGTTCCATACGGGCCACAAAACTGCGGATTTTCCGCCCGCACTTTGCACTGGCATTCAACACCTACCAGCCGGATTCGCGATCCGGTGTCGCCGAAATTTTGTGGATCGACAGATCCGATCCGTTGAATTCTTCTTCGCGGTCCAGCCGGATGCCCAATGCTATTTTCAACAGGCCGTAGAGCACGAAACCGCCAACGAGCGCGATCACGACACCCAGCGCAGTGCCGATCAGTTGTGCGCTGATATTGACTCCGCCCAATCCGCCCATCGCCTTGGTTCCGAAAATGCCGCAGGCGATGCCGCCCCACACGCCGCACAAGCCATGCAACGGCCACACGCCCAGCACATCGTCGATTTTCAGCCGGTTCTGCGTCAGCGTGAACATGTAAACAAACAATCCGCCGGCGATCACGCCGGTGGCCAGCGCACCCACCGGATGCATGACGTCAGATCCCGCACATATCGCCACCAGCCCGGCCAACGGGCCGTTATGCACGAAGCCCGGGTCGTTGCGACCCAACACCAGCGCAGCAACGACGCCTCCCGACATGGCCATCAGCGAGTTGACCGCCACCAGCCCTGAAATCTTGTCGATGGTCTGCGCCGACATCACGTTGAAGCCGAACCAGCCGACGCTCAGTATCCACGCGCCCAGCGCCAGAAACGGAATGCTGGACGGCGGATGCGCGCTGACGCTGCCGTCTTTTCCATAACGACCAAGCCGCGGCCCGAGCAGGATTACCGCACCCAGCGCAATCCAGCCGCCGACGGCATGCACCACCACCGAACCGGCGAAGTCATGAAACTTGGCGCCGGTCGTGCCTTCGATCCACGGCTGTATGCCGTAATTGTCATTCCAGGCAATGCCCTCGAACAACGGGTAGATCACGCCAACGATGACTGCGGTGGCGATCAGTTGTGGATAGAATTTCGCACGCTCGGCGATACCTCCGGAAACGATCGCCGGCACCGCGGCGGCAAACGTCAGCAGGAAAAAGAACTTGGTGATCTCAAAGCCGCTTTTCAGCGCCAGTTGTTCCGCGCCAACCATGAACGACACGCCGTAAGCGACCCCATAGCCGATGAAAAAATAAATGATGGTGGAAACCGCGAAGTCACAGAGAATTTTGACCAGCGCGTTGACCTGGTTCTTGCGGCGCACCGTGCCGACTTCGAGAAACGCAAAGCCGGAATGCATGGCCAGCACCATGATGGCGCCCAGCAGGATGAACAACGTGTCGGTACTGATTTTTACGGCTTCCATCTGAATTCCCCCTTAATTTGATCCAACTTCTCCGAGCAGCGCTTGTTTTTTAATGTAACCTGTTGTTTTTATTTAATTAATTGACGCCAGACCCTGCTATCAAGCACTGCGTTGGTGCGATCACAATTTTATCGCACTATACAAGTGCTGCGATAACTCGCGTATGGCTATTCAGCCCCGCAACCACCCGCATCGCTTCTGCAACACGGTAAATCATTGAAGAAATTGGTATATTCAATCCCCATGTCACCCAAAGCCCCCGCCGCCGCGCCCGCTCCACAAGCACTCCAGGGCGACCGTCCACTGACGCTGACGCAAATCGTCAGCGATCTGATTGCCGACGGCATCATCCCCAAGGACGAAGCGGAAACACTGGTCGCCAACCGCCGCCAAAGCCGCACGGATGTGCATCCGCTGGTGGTCGTCGCCGATCAAAAATGGAAAGACCCGCGCAATCCGCGCAAGCTGCTCAACATGGAAATGCTGACGCAGTGGCTGGCCGACAAATCCGGCCTGCCCTACCTGCACATCGATCCCTTCAAGATAGATTTCACCGCGGTGACCAAGGTGATGTCGAACGCCTATGCGGCGCGCTACAAAATCCTGCCCGTCAGCGTCACCACCCGCGAGGCCACCATCGCCACCGCCGAACCGTGGGTGCGCGGCTGGGAGGATTCGCTGAAACAGGTGCTGCGTCTCGACATCAAACGCGTCATCGCCAACCCGATCGACATTCAGGGCTACATCGTCGAGTTCTACAACCTCGCCCGCTCAGTCAAGGGCGCGTCCGACAAGGACAAAGGCGCGACGAGCAATATCGCCAACTTCGAGCAACTGGTGCAACTCGGCCGCAGCGGCCAGCTCGACGCCAACGACCAGCACATCGTCCATATCTGCGACTGGCTGTTCAACTATGCCTTCGAGCAGCGCGCGAGCGACATCCATATCGAACCGCGCCGCGAAGCCGGCAATGTGCGCTTTCGCATCGACGGCGTGCTGCATCAGGTTTACCAGATTCCCACGCCGGTGATGGCGGCGATGACCTCGCGCATCAAGGTGCTCGGCCGCATGGACGTCGTCGAAAAGCGCCGGCCGCAGGACGGCCGGCTGAAAACCGTCACGCCGGAAGGCAGCGAAGTCGAGCTGCGGTTGTCGACCATGCCGACCGCATTCGGCGAAAAAATGGTGATGCGCATATTCAATCCGGAAACCCTGGTCAAGGATTACAAGGAACTCGGCTTCTCCGACGAAGAAGAAAAAAAATGGACGCAGAATGCCAGCGCGCCCCACGGCATCATTCTCGTCACCGGTCCCACGGGATCCGGTAAAACGACGACGCTGTATTCCACGCTGAAGGAACTCGCCAAACCCGAAGTCAACGTCTGCACCGTCGAAGACCCGATCGAAATGGTCGAGCCCGCGTTCAACCAGATGCAGGTGCAGACGGCCATCGGCGTTGATTTCGCCTCCGGCATCCGCACGCTGATGCGCCAGGATCCCGACATCATCATGGTCGGCGAGATCCGCGATCTCGAAACCGCAGAGATGGCCATTCAGGCCGCGCTGACCGGCCATCTGGTGCTGTCCACATTGCACACCAACGATGCGCCGGCAGCCATCAGCCGCCTGCTCGATCTCGGCGTGCCGCCCTATCTGCTGCAATCCACACTGCTCGGCGTGTTGGCGCAACGACTGGTGCGCACGCTGTGCCCGCACTGCAAGACCAAACACGACTACGACGATTCGGCATGGGATGCGCTGGTGGCGCCGTGGAAAGCCGCCAATCCCAAGGGCAACACCTATATCAACCAGGGCTGCCTGGAATGCCGGATGACCGGTTACATGGGCCGCATCGGCATTTACGAAATGATGATCATGACCGCGCCGCTGCGCGACCGCATCGTCGATTCCGCCGACCTCGAAGCCCTGCGCGAAGCAGCCTTCAAGGAAGGCATGAAGCCGCTGCGCATCAGCGGCGCGATGAAAATCGCCGCCGGCGTGACCACCATCGA
>JANNHN010000244.1:0-2133 GCA_031404395.1 Betaproteobacteria bacterium | reverse complement strand
CACGTTACTGCCTCGGCGTGCATCCGCGTATGCCGCCGGTGGCGGCACAGGCTGCTGCCATGTCGGGATTCGGTCCGGGGCCGTTGATCGTGCGCTGGAACCTGCGTTCCGGATATGGTTACGAAGACGCCAGAACGCGATTCACGCCCTTCGACCGGCTGGTGGACGAAGACAGTGCAACACGGGAATCGATTGCGCGGCTGTGCGCCGGAACGCTGGCTGCCGGTCACGAATGCACGATTATCGCCAACAACAAGGCCGAAGGCTCCGCGCCGCTGACGCTGATCAAGCTGGCGCAGGCCATCATCAGCACGGCCCGCCAGCGCCGGCTCGCCGAGGAAGCCTGAACCAGCGCACGCCCGGATCCGGTGCGTACGGACTATTTCTTCAGCCGGCTGGCGAATTTCTGGCGGAACTTTGCGACCTTCGGCGACACCACTGCCTGGCAGTACGGCTGCCGCGGATTGCGCTCGAAATATTCCTGGTGATACTGCTCGGCCATGTAAAAACGCGGTGCCGGGGTCACTTCGGTGACAATCGGGTGATCAAAAATCCCGGCTGCCGTCAGGTCGCGGATGGCCGCTTCGGCCGCGGCTTTTTGCTCCGGCGTATGAAAATAGATCACGGAACGGTACTGGGTGCCAAAGTCATTGCCCTGAAAATTCAGCGTCGTCGGATCGTGTATCGTGAAAAACACATTGAGTACGTCGCGATACGTCGCCACCGCGGGATCAAAGGTGATGCGCACCACTTCGGCATGCCCGGTGTCACCGCCGCAGATGTGCTCATAAGTCGGATTGTCCAGGTGCCCGCCGCTGTATCCCGACTCCACGGATTCGACACCTGTCATGCCGTCGAATACGGCTTCCAGACACCAGAAACACCCGCCGCCCAGCGTGGCCACTTCGCGCACACCGGTGTTGTCACCTGTTGCAGTCATGATTTTTCCTCAGCCTTTCGGGAACACGGCGGGTTGGTCGCGCCACGCCGCGATTCCTGACGGCTTTCGCCCGTAACAATCGGTGCCTGTAACCGTTTTCGTCCGGATGAAATCTTCCCGTTACGGTTTCTTGCTGTGGTATCCCGTCACCCGCTCCACTTCATTGCGCGAACCGAGGATGACACCGACTCTCTGGTGCAGCTTGCCGGGCTGCACGTCGAGTATGCGCTGATGGCCATTGGTGGCGGCGCCGCCCGCCTGTTCGACGATCATCGACATCGGATTGGCTTCATACATCAGCCGCAGCCGGCCTTCCTTGTATTTGGCGTCCTGCGGGTACATGAATATGCCGCCGCGCGACAGGATGCGATAGACGTCGGCGACCATCGAAGCCACCCAGCGCATGTTGTAGTCCTTGCCGAGCGGACCGTTCTTGCCGGCCAGACATTCATCGATATAACGCTTCACCGGCGGCTCCCAATTGCGCATGTTCGACATGTTGATGGCGAATTCGGCGGTGTCGGCGGGGATTTCGATTTTCGGCTGGGTCAGCACCCAGCTGCCCATTTCACGATCCAGCGTGAAACCGGCCACGCCGTTGCCCACGGTCAGGATGAGTATGGTCGAGGGTCCATAGACCGCGAATCCGGCGGCGACCTGCCGCGATCCCGGCTGCAGGAAGGCCTGCTCGTTGGGTTCACAGCCCTCGGTGCAACGCAGCACGGAGAAGATGGTACCGACGGACACGTTGACGTCGATGTTCGAGGAACCGTCGAGCGGATCCATCAGCAGCAGGAATTCGCCGCGCGGATAGCGGTTGGGAATCTGGTGCGGATGCTCCATTTCCTCGGAAGCCATTGCGGCAAGATGGCCGCCCCACTCGTTGGCCTCGAGCAGCACTTCGTTGGAAATGACGTCGAGTTTTTTCTGCGCCTCGCCCTGCACGTTGTCGGTACCGGCGCCGCCGAGATTGCCGGCCAGCGCGCCTTTGCTGATTGCGTTGCTGATGGATTTGCAGGCGCGCGCGACGACTTCGATCAGCAGACGCAGCTCAGCGGAGACGATGCCTTTTTCCCGCTGCTGTTCGACCAGATACTGCGTGAGTGTAATGCGCCGCATGTTTTCTCCACTAATGAACGAAGCCCGGCGCGCCGGGTCTGTGAATGGGGATTATCCGATATACTGGTTTTTAC
>JANNHN010000243.1:0-2987 GCA_031404395.1 Betaproteobacteria bacterium | reverse complement strand
GTGACAAGGAAATGACCCGCGAAATCAAGCGCGTAGAGAAGGAAATGCTCGATGCCGCGCGCAATCTCGAATTCGAGCGTGCCGCGCAACTGCGCGACGAGCTGCAGGTGCTGAAAAAACGGTTTTTTATCGACGCGGCGTGACGGTCATGGAAACACGGGCGCGGCATGCCCGCCACAGCAGTAATGCCGCGAATAGTGCCGCCAGTGCTGCTGCCGACTGCTGCGGATAGACCACCGCAAGCACCACCGGGGTCAAGAGGCCCCGTACCAGCGTGCGCAGGCTCTCGTCGCGCGCAATGACTCGCGCCACTTGCGGCGAGTGGTGGTAATAAAACTCCACCAATGCGCTGCCCGGCGCATTGGTCAGCAGGTAGCGGTCGCGAAACCAGCGCAATTCAACCACATGCGGATCAAGCGCCGAGCCATAGGCGGCGGTGGCGATGAAGCAGTCACCGCCACCCCTCGTTGTGGCGAGCAAACCGCCGGAGCGGGGGGCAGGGGCGGATGGTTGCGCGAGCTGAGTCATCGATTCCCATTGATAGATTTTGTCCTGCGCGGCGCGCGCATCGGGTGCGCTGGGCTCGAGCTGGAGATATTTGTTCATGGCGATTACGGCATCGCGATAGCGGCTTCTCTCCGCCAGCAGCAAGGCCCGGTTGAAATGCCCCTGCGACCACCAGGGCGCGAGCTTGACGCCTTCACCATAAAATCGCACGGCATCGTCATAGCGTTTTTGTCCGGCAGCAAACTCGGCTTGCACACGATACTTGCGTACCTCCTCAGGCAAAGCCGGTTTGACCGCGAGCGCGCGGTATTGCGCCGCCATTTCGTGAAATTTTTCGTCCAGGGAGGCTTCTTCAATCCGGTAATGGCGTAATGCATAGATTGCATCGGCAAGCCGCATGGTGCCGTTCTTGCGGGTTTCGCTCGACAGGCCGCCGTCAATGAAATAGATCGCGGTAGTCTTGTCCAGCGGCACACCGAACTGCGACAGGCCCAGCACCGTGTCATGAATCATGGCGACAGGGGGGATGTCGCGGTAGGGAAAATTCCTGACCGGCTGTTCGCGATCATCGACGCGCAATTCAATCCGGTCGTCATGGAAGGTCACGCCGAGTACCCAGATTCCCCTGACGCCAAAGCCGATCTCATGCGGCGCGATGATGGCACCGCTGAAACCGCGTCGCGTCGTCAGATCGAGAATCTGCTGGCGTGCCTGAACGTCGCTGAGCTGCTGCAGCACCGTGGCAGCGGGTACATACTCATGCTCTTTCGCCGGTGCGTCCTGAGCTTGAGCAACCGTTGTGCCCGTAAAAAAAAGGAAGAGCGCAAGCGCAAGTCGAAGGGCAAATGCCATGAGTATTTTTCCAGAAGTGGTTTACGTGATGGATGGGGCAGCGGCAATGGTCATGAGCGCGCAGTGCATAATTGCGCAAGATCCTCGCGGGCGTTGTTGACTTTTTCTTCAGCCTGGCTGTACTGCGAGCGCAGATGATCGTAGGTCGCGCGTGCCTGCGCGATTTCCTGCTCGTTGAGTATGTGCTTGCCGGTAACGTAGGCCGAGTCGATGCCGAACTTGGCAACACGGAAAGTCAGTGCCCCGGCCGGGCCGAAGCCGTAGGTGGCCAGTTCCTCGCCAACGGATTCAGCCAGACCGCTGTCCACCACCAGTTTGTTCAACCTTAGCGCACGCTCCTGCAGGGTTTTACCCAGTGTCGGCAGATCTTCGCCGTACTGCGCGCCGGCGATATAGGCCGTGGGCAGCTTGTCGATCTGATCGGACAACTCGTCCCAGTCCTTGAGGGAGCGCATCCACTCGGCACGCTTTTCCGGTGAGGTGCCGTCGAGTCTCATGGCGCCCAGGCGGGCGCGCACCACAGCGGCTGATTTGGCGATATTGCGGGCTTCGGAATAAGCGGTCTGGACTGCCAGGTTGCGCGCTTCTTCACTGATCGCCGGGCGTTCGCGCGTCGCGTTACGGATCTGCTCCTCGTATTTGGCCAGTTGTTCACGCTGCATCGGCAGTCCGGCGTTCATACGTTCATGGACCTGGCGCGTTTGCACGCAATCGACCACGCGGCCGCCTCGCGCGAGATGTTCCGGGTCGCCCAGTTTAAGCCTGAGTTCATCGTTGCCCGGAATGCCGACGAAGCGCGCACCATCAGGAATAGCCACCACGTTGGGATCATTTTCGATCTTGAGTGCGAGCGGGGCCGGCCCGCCCTCGGTGCGGAGTTCCGTCAGCAGCGAGCGGTGTCTGCGCTCGGCGGCTTCAGCGGCTTCGCGTGCGAGGCGCGCCCGCTCCTGACGCGCCTGTTCTTCCTGCATCTGGCGCTGGCGGATTTGCTCGGGCGAAGGGCCCTTCATCATTTCAGCGATGCCGGCAGAGAGTATGCCGGTAGCGACAGAAGCGCCCATGGCAAGACCTATCTGTGAAGGCGTCTGCGGATTGAGTCGCGAGAACATGTCACCGGCGATGCGCGCAGCATTCTCGCCCGGATCATTGCTCTGCGCTGCGGCATTTCCGGCTGCCGCCCCAGCCGTACAGGAGCAGGTGGCTCCGTAGATATATTTTCTTCGCCAGGCATCGCACTCGCCGGCCGAGGGGAACGGCCCGGTGTTGCCTGAAGATCCCCCCATCACTTTGGCGCACTGGGAAGAGCTGCCGCAGGACCATTTGGCGTAGCAGGATTGGGCTGTCGCAGCGAGCGGCCAGCACAGAACCATCGCCCCCATTGCCGCTAAAAGTCGTATCCGCATAATACGCACTCCTTCGCGTACACACATTCTCTGAATGTATCAGCCTACAGCAAAAAAATGCAAGCGACCGGCGTCGCGCCGCGTCACGCTCAGTCGATCTTGATATTCGTCGTCTTGATAACCCTTTTCCATTCGTCATACTCGGCGCGCATGAATCTGGCCAGCGCATCCGGCGTGCCCGGCGCCGGCTCCGCACCCTGGCTGGCAAAACGCTGCACCATGTCC
>JANNHN010000242.1:0-6209 GCA_031404395.1 Betaproteobacteria bacterium | reverse complement strand
TGCATGTGCCGGGCCTGCACGCGGAACGGCACGCTGCCCTGCTGCAACCGGCATGACACCATGACCAGCACCGTCGCCCGCATTATTGCTATTACCAACCAGAAAGGCGGCGTCGGCAAGACGACCACCGGCGTCAATCTGGCGGCGAGCCTGGCTGCAACCCAACGCCGCGTGTTGCTGGTTGATCTTGATCCGCAGGGCAATGCGACGATGGGCAGCGGCATCGACAAGCGCAATCTTGCCGTCACCGTGTATCACGTGCTGCTCGGCGAAAAGCGCATTGATGAGGTGCGGCTGCGGGCGCCCACCGCCGGTTACGATGTGCTGCCGTCAAATCGCGAACTGGCGGGCGCAGAGATCGAACTGGTGGATATCGATCGTCGCGAAACACGGCTGAAGGAAGCCTTGCAGACGGTCGCCGGCGAATATGATTTCATTCTGATCGATTGCCCGCCCGCGTTGAATCTGCTGACGGTGAACGGGCTGACTGCGGCGCAGGCGGTGATGATTCCGATGCAGTGCGAGTATTACGCGCTCGAAGGCCTGAGCGATCTGGTATCGACCATCAAGCGTGTGCGCGAGCATCTCAATCCCGTGCTGGAGATCGAAGGTCTGCTGCGAACCATGTTTGACCCGCGCAATACGCTGGCGCAGCAGGTCTCGGCGCAACTGGTGCAGCACTTCGGCGACAAGGTGTACCGCACAGTGATTCCGCGCAACGTGCGCCTGGCTGAGGCCCCCAGTCACGGCTTGTCGGCGCTGGAATTCGATCGTGCCTCCAAGGGCGCACAGGCTTATCTGGCGCTGGCCGGGGAAATGCTGAACCGTGCCGCAGTTCCATTATAACCTGTTGATTTAAAAGGTATATTATGGTTAAACCCAAAGGACTGGGTCGCGGGCTGGATGCGCTGCTGGGTGGTGATACACCACGGCCCGTATCCGGTGATGCAGTGACCCTGTTGCCGGTTGCGGCATTGCAGCCGGGTAAATATCAGCCGCGCACGCGCATGGATCAGGAAGCCCTGAATGCGCTGGCAGCGTCGATCAGGGCGCAGGGCGTCATGCAACCCATCCTGGTGCGACCGGTCGGGAACGGCAACCATGAAATCATCGCTGGCGAACGGCGCTGGCGCGCAGCCCGGATCGCCGGGCTGACCCAGATCCCGGTGCTGGTGCGCAATGTGCCGGATCAGCAGGCGCTGGCCGTGTCACTGATCGAGAACATCCAGCGCGAAGATCTCAACGCGCTCGAAGAGGCCACCGGTATCGACCGCCTCGTCAGGGAATTCGCGCTGACGCATCAGGCGGTGGCTGACGCCATCGGCAAGTCGCGCGCCACGGTGACCAACCTGCTGCGGTTGCTTGAATTGGCGCCGCCGGTAAAGGCGCTGCTTGGCGAAGGTCGCATTGAAATGGGTCATGCCCGCGCGTTGCTGGCATTGCCGGCGCTGCGGCAGGTGGAGCTGGCCAACGAAGCGGCAGCCAAGGGGCTGTCGGTGCGTGAAGTGGAACAGCGCGTGGCCGACGCACTGGCCACGCGGACCACCAGATCAGCCCGCCCGGCCATGGATCGTGACGTGGCGCGGCTGCAGGAAGATCTTGCGCAAAAACTGGCCACGCGCGTCCAGATCAAGGTGCGGCGCAAGGGCAAAGGCAGCCTGGTGATCGATTACGGCAGCCTTGATGAGCTGGATCGTCTGATTCAGCGGCTGACCCGCTGAACAGGGCTATGTTGCAGCGCAGAATGGTTTGACGATACTGCGCGCTAACCATTAAAATTCCACAGTTCTGAGGCCGGATTGTTCGCACGCATTGAGAGCAGGCCCATGCGCAGCGCCCTGCGCTGGCAGGTTTATGCGACCGGGATGCTGGGGTTGTTGGCGTGGTTGTTTGTCGGCATGCACGGTGCGGTTTCTGCGGTGTTGGGGGGTGTCATTAACCAGGTCGCGGATCTTGCATTTGCGATGCTGGTGTCGGGCGGCAGGATCAGGACAGCGGGCGGCACGTTGCGTGTACTGTTCAGAGCCGAAGCTGCCAGGATCGTTTTGATCGTGCTCCAGATGGTATGGGTGCTGACGTCCTACCCGGATGTCGTGCATGCCGCGTTTTTCATGTCATTCGCCGTTTCGGTCGTGGTGTTCCGGATGGCGATTTTGGTCAAAGAATAAGTTTCAGCTCAGGGACAAGCAGAGATGGCTGCAGCACAAGAACTGACGCCGACCAGCTACATTGGTCATCATCTCACCAACCGCACGGTCTCCCTGGGCGATGGCCCGTTCTGGACGCTGCATCTCGATACTTTTCTGACCGCCTTTGCGCTCGGTGTCATCGGTTTCGGGTTTCTGTGGTGGGTGGTGCGCGGCGCTACCGCCGGTGTGCCCAACAAGCGCCAGGCCTTCGTCGAAATGCTGATCGAATTCGTCGATGACCAGGTCAAGGGCATCTTCCACGGCAACCGGGCCTTCGTCGCGCCGCTCGCGCTGACCGTGTTCGTGTGGGTGCTGCTGATGAATGCGATGGACTTTATCCCCGTCGATCTTGCCGCCGCGTTCACCAGCAATGTATTGCAACAGTACGAATGGAAGCCGGTGCCGACTTCCGACATCAACACCACGTTTGCGCTGGCGCTGTCGGTGTGGCTGCTGATGCTGTTCTACAACGTCAAGGTCAAAGGCATCGGCGGCTGGACGCATGAGTTGTTCTGCACGCCCTTCGGCGGCCATCCGCTGCTGTGGCTGTTCAATTTTCTGTTCAATCTCGTCGAATACATTTCCAAGCCGCTGTCTCACTCGCTGCGACTCTACGGCAACATCTACGCCGGCGAGATCATTTTCATGTTGTTGTGGATGTGGGCGGCGACCGGCCTCGTCGGCTCGGTGTTCGGCGGCGTGCTGGCGCTGGGCTGGTCCATTTTCCATATCCTGATCGTTGTGCTGCAGGCCTATATTTTCATGATGCTCACCGCCGTTTACATGGCGATGGCCCACGAGAGCCACTGATTTATAAAATTTGTTTTTATTGAGTTTCTTGTAAAGGAGAACCAGATGGACAAGATGCAACTTGTTGCGATGATCCAGGCCTACACCGGCATCGGTATCGGCTTGATGATCGGCTTGGGCGCTGCCGGCGCGTGTATCGGTGTGGGCATCATGTGCAGCCGCTTCCTTGAAGGCGCTGCACGTCAGCCGGAACTGATGCCGCAACTGCAGGCCAAGGTGTTCCTGCTGCTCGGCCTGATCGACGCGTCGTTCATTATCGGCGTCGGCCTTGCCTTGTGGTTTGCCACCGGCAACCCGCTGCTCGCCAGCCTGAAATAGTTTTTTTGCCCAGTAACTGTTCCCGCAGGGGAAGTCTATGAACCTAAACGTTACGATGATTGCGCAGGCAATCACGTTCTTCATCTTCATTTTCTTTTGCAAGACGCTGATATGGCCGCATTTGATCAAGGCTCTTGAAGCCCGCCAGAAACAGATTGCGGACGGACTTGCGGCCGCTGAAGAAGGCCGGCAGTCGCTGGAGCGTTCGGCGAAACAGGCTGATGAAGCCATCGCCCAGGCACGCGGCCGCTCGACCGACATCGTCGCGCAAGCCGAGAAACGCGCCGGCCAGATGATCGAAGACGCCAAAACGTCGGCCAAGGTCGAAGGCGACCGGCTGGTGGCCGGCGCCAAGGCCGAGATCGATCAGGAAGTCGCACGCGCCAGGGAAGCGTTGCGCACGCAGGTCGCCGCGCTCGCGGTGGCCGGCGCCGAGCAGATACTCAAGCGCGAAGTGGACCCCAAGGCGCACGCCGACATGCTCGCCGCGATGCAGCGACAACTGTAATCACCGGCAGCCCGATAAGCCATGGCCGAACCGGTAACCGTCGCCCGCCCCTACGCTGAAGCGGTGTACAAGCTTGCGCGCGAGAAGAACGCGCTGGCGCAGTGGTCTGATGCGCTGGCGAACCTCGACGCCGTGGTCGGTGATGCACGCGTACAGGCGATCATCAGCGACCCGAACGTCAGCGCGCAGCAACTCGAAGGGCTGGTGCTCGGGGTGATCGGTGACAAGCTGGAAGCGCTGGTCGCCAATGAGGCTCGAAACTTTATCCAGGTGCTGGTGCAGAACAATCGCCTGGAACTGACCCCGCACATACGCGGGTTGTATGAAAGTCTGAAGCGCGAGCATGAAGGCGTGCTCGAGGCGCAGGTGATCTCCGCGCTGCCGATCGGCGACGACCAGGTGAAGTCACTGGTTGCCACGCTGGAAGCGAAGTTCAAGCGCAAGATCACGGCCAAGCTCGAAATTGATCCACAGCTGATCGGCGGCGTGAAAATAGTCGTCGGCGACAAAGTCATTGATGCCACGGTGCGCGGCAGGCTGGATGCGATGGCCGCTGCGTTGACCCACTAGGAGTAATACATGCAACTCAATCCTTCCGAAATCAGCGAACTCATCAAAAGCCGGATTCAAAATCTGGGCGGCAGCGCGCAAGCGCGCACCCAGGGCACGGTGATTTCGGTGACCGACGGTATCTGCCGCATTCATGGTCTGGCCGACGTGATGCAGGGCGAAATGCTGGAATTTCCCAAGAACACCTTCGGTCTCGCGCTGAACCTTGAGCGCGACTCGGTCGGCGCGGTGATTCTGGGCGCCTACGAACACATTTCCGAAGGCGACACCGTCAAGACCACGGGGCGCATTCTTGAAGTGCCGGTGGGTCCTGAACTGATCGGTCGCGTGGTCAACTCGCTGGGCGAGCCGATCGACGGCAAGGGCCCGATCAACGCCAAGATGACGGACGTGATCGAAAAAGTCGCGCCGGGCGTGATCGCCCGCAAATCGGTGTCGCAGCCGGTGCAGACCGGGCTGAAAGCCATCGACGCCATGGTGCCCGTCGGCCGCGGTCAGCGCGAGTTGATCATCGGTGATCGTCAGACCGGCAAGACCGCGGTGGCGATCGACGCCATCATCAACCAGAAGGGCAAGGACCTGTTCTGCATTTACGTGGCAATCGGTCAGAAAGCCTCGTCAGTCAAGAACGTGGTGCGCAAGCTTGAGGAACACGGTGCGATGGAATACACCATCGTGGTCGCTGCAACAGCCTCTGAATCTGCCGCCATGCAGTTCATTGCACCCTACTCCGGCTGCACCATGGGCGAATACTTCCGTGATCGCGGTCAGGACGCCCTGATTATTTATGACGACTTGACCAAGCAAGCCTGGGCCTATCGTCAGGTATCGCTGCTGCTGCGCCGCCCGCCGGGCCGCGAAGCCTATCCCGGCGATGTGTTCTACCTGCACTCGCGCCTGCTGGAGCGTGCTGCGCGCGTCAACGAAGATTATGTCGAAGCCTTCACCAAAGGCGCGGTCAAGGGCAAGACCGGCTCGCTGACTGCGCTGCCGGTGATTGAAACCCAGGCCGGCGACGTGACGGCCTTCGTGCCGACCAACGTGATTTCGATCACCGACGGCCAGATCTTCCTGGAGACCGATCTGTTCAACGCCGGCATCCGTCCCGCGATCAACGCCGGCATTTCGGTGTCGCGGGTCGGCGGTGCCGCGCAGACCAAGGTCATCAAGAAACTCGGCGGCGGCGTGCGTCTGGCACTGGCGCAGTATCGCGAACTCGCGGCTTTCGCGCAGTTCGCCTCGGATCTGGACGAGGCCACCCGCAAACAATTGGAGCGCGGCCGTCTGGTGACCGAACTGATGAAGCAGCCGCAGTACGAACCGCTGCAGGTCTGGGAAATGGCGTTACTGCTGTTTGCCGTCAATGGCGGGTACCTCGACAGCATCGATGTCAAAAAGGCGCTGGGTGCCGAACGTTCGATGCGCGACTACATCAAGGGCAAGTTCGGCGACCTCGTCAAACGCATTGAAGACACCAAGGATCTGGGCAAGGACGACGAAGCCAGGCTCAACGAAGCGATCAAGGACTGGAAGCAGAACGGGACTTACTGAGCCGGAATCCCCCGCCTGACCAACATAAATAATCGTTTAAAAACAACAATTTAAGATATGCCTGGCTCCAAGGAAATTCGCACCAAGATCAAGAGCGTGCAAAACACGCGCAAGATCACCAAGGCGATGGAAATGGTGGCGGCCTCCAAGATGCGCAAGGCACAGGAGCGCATGCGCACTTCGCGCCCGTATGGCGAAAAAATCCGCAACGTTGCCGCGCACATCAGCCATGCAAATCCCGAATACCGCCATCCGTTCCTGAT
>JANNHN010000241.1:0-8267 GCA_031404395.1 Betaproteobacteria bacterium | reverse complement strand
GTGCTGTACCTGTATGACGAGTTGTTCAAGCAGGACAAGGTGAAGCACGTGCTTGTCCGCCATGAGCAGGCGGCTGTGCATGCCGCCGACGCTTATTCGCGGTCCACCGACAAGGTTGGTGTTGCGCTGGTTACTTCCGGTCCCGGTGTCACCAATGCTGTGACCGGTATTGCCACCGCCTACATGGACTCGATTCCGCTGGTCATACTGACCGGGCAGGTGCCGACGCACGCCATCGGCGAAGATGCTTTTCAGGAATGCGATACGGTCGGCATTACGCGCCCCTGCGTGAAGCACAATTTTCTGGTGAAGGACGTCAAGGATCTGGCGCTGACAATCAAGAAGGCGTTCTACATCGCTGCGACGGGGCGTCCGGGTCCGGTGGTGGTTGATATCCCCAAGGATGTCACGACGGCAAAGGCCGAGTTCAATTACCCAAAGTCGATCACCATGCGTTCGTACAATCCGGTGGTAAAAGGGCACGCCGGCCAGATCAAGAAGGCGGTCAAGCTGTTGCTCGAAGCGGAGCGACCGATGGTCTACACCGGTGGCGGCGTGATATTGGGCGACGCATCGGCCGAATTGACCCAGTTCATCAGGTTGCTCGGTTTTCCATGCACCAATACGCTGATGGGTTTGGGCGGTTACCCGGCCACCGACCGGCATTTCCTCGGCATGCCCGGCATGCACGGCACCTACGAAGCCAACATGGCCATGCAGCATTGCGATGTGTTGCTGGCGGTGGGCGCGCGTTTTGACGATCGGGTGATCGGCAACCCCAAACATTTCTTCGAGCAACCGCGCAAGATCATTCATATCGATATTGATCCGGCGTCGATTTCCAAACGGGTGAAAGTCGATGTGCCTGTGGTCGGCAATGTGCGCGAAGTGTTGAAGGAGCTCATTCGCCAGATTGAGGCAGCCCGCGGCGGCCCGAACAAGGAAGCGCTGAAGAACTGGTGGTCGCAGATCGGCGAATGGCGCAGTCGCGATTGTCTCAAATACGACCGCTCCAGCGCGATCATCAAGCCGCAGTATGTCGTCGAAAAGCTCTATCAGGTGACCAAAGGCGACGCGTTTGTTACTTCTGACGTCGGTCAACACCAGATGTGGGCCGCGCAGTTCTACAAGTTCGACAAGCCGCGCCGCTGGATCAATTCAGGCGGCCTTGGCACGATGGGCGTCGGGCTGCCCTATGCGATGGGTGTGCAGATGGCGCATCCCAAGGCGACGGTCGCCTGCGTGACCGGCGAAGCCTCGGTGCAGATGTGCATCCAGGAGTTATCGACCTGCAAGCAGTACCGGCTGCCGCTGAAGGTGGTCAATCTGAACAACCGCTATATGGGCATGGTGCGGCAGTGGCAGGAATTTTTCCACGGCAACCGCTATTCGGAGTCGTACATGGATGCGCTGCCGGATTTTGTCAAGCTGGCCGAGGCCTACGGCCATGTCGGCATGCGCATCGAGAAACCGGCTGATGTCGAGCCGGCGCTGAAAGAAGCGTTCGCGCGCAAGAAGGAACTCGTGTTTCTCGACTTCATCACGGATCAGACCGAAAACGTGTTCCCGATGATACCGGGCGGCAAAGGGCTGTCCGAGATGATTCTGGTGTAAAGCGATGAGACACATCATTTCCGTTTTGCTGGAAAACGAAGCCGGTGCGCTGTCCCGGGTCGCCGGGTTGTTTTCGGCGCGCGGCTACAATATCGAGTCGCTCACGGTGGCGCCTACCGAAGACGCAACGTTGTCGCGCATGACCATCGTGACCTCCGGTTCCGATGACGTCATCGAACAGATTAACAAGCAGTTGAACAAACTGGTCGATGTGGTCAAGGTTGTCGATCTCTCGGAGGGCGACCACATTGAGCGGGAGCTGATGCTGGTCAAGGTGCGCGCAGTGGGCAAGGATCGCGAGGAAATGAAGCGGATGGTGGACATTTTCCGCGGCCGTATCATCGACGTAACTGACAAGGACTACACCATTGAGTTGACCGGGCCGGGATCGAAGCTGGATGCGTTTCTGAAAGCCATTGATCCGGCGGCGATACTTGAAACGGTGCGCACAGGTGCTTCGGGAATAGGCCGTGGCGACCGTATTTTGAAAATTTAAGGGATAGTGCGATACGTCGCCATGTAAAGCGGATTATTCGCGCACCTGCACGATCATCAATTACGTTTCAGACACGTTTCAGACAGAGGAAGACATGAAGATTTTTTACGACAAAGACGCCGACCTTTCGCTGATCAAGCGTAAACAGGTTGCCATCATCGGTTACGGCTCACAGGGCCATGCACATGCCAACAATCTGAAGGATTCCGGGGCCAAGGTTGTTGTGGGGCTGCGCAAGAACGGTGTTTCCTGGAACAAGGCAAAGAAAGCCGGCATCGCGGTGAAAGAAGTCGGCGACGCCGTGAAGAGCGCCGATCTGGTGATGATCCTGCTGCCGGATGAAAACCACGCGGACGTTTACCGCGACGAGATTGAACCCAATCTCAAAAAGGGCGCCACGCTGGCGTTTGCGCACGGCTTCAACATCCATTTCAAGCAGATCGAGCCGCGCGCCGATCTCGACGTCATCATGATTGCGCCCAAAGGCCCGGGCCATCTGGTGCGCTCGACCTACACTCAGGGTGGTGGTGTGCCGTCGCTGATCGCCGTGTTCCAGAACCCGAGCAAAAAGGCGCGCGATATTGCGCTGTCCTACGCTGCGGCGATCGGGGCCGCGCGGGCGGGCGTGATCGAGACATCGTTCCGCGAAGAGTGTGAGACCGATCTGTTCGGTGAACAGGTCGTGCTGTGCGGCGGTCTGTCGGCGTTGATCCAGGCGGGATTCGAGACACTGGTTGATGCCGGGTATGCCCCGGAAATGGCGTATTTCGAATGCCTGCACGAGGTGAAGCTGATTGTCGATCTGATTTATGAGGGCGGCATTGCCAACATGCGTTACTCGGTGTCGAACACGGCCGAATACGGCGACTTCACACGCGGACCGCGCATCGTGAACGACGAAACGCGCGCCGAGATGCGCAGGATTCTCACGGAGATCCAGACCGGACAGTTCGCCAAGGAGTTCATCCTCGAGAACAAGGCAGGCGCACCCACGCTCAAGGCCATGCGGCGCATCGGCCAGGCACATCAGGTTGAAGTCGTCGGCGCGAAGCTGCGCGACATGATGCCCTGGATCAAAAAGAATCGCCTGGTTGACCAGTCGAAGAACTAAAACCCGTCGGCAGAGCGGCTGCATCGGTCGGTCGCCTGTCGGTCGCGGTGCCATGTTTTGTCCGGCCGTATATCCGGCTCAGCGATGAAACCCTATCCTCATCCCATGATCGCCCGCGAGGGCTGGCCGTTCATCGCCGCAACTTTTGTTGCGGCAGCGGGTGTGCAGGCTTTTGCGGGATTCGGCTGGGCCTCGCTGCCATGGTTCATCCTGGCGTTCATGCTGCAGTTTTTCCGCGATCCGCCGCGCGTCATACCCGGCGATCCAGGGGCGGTCTTGGCGCCTGCTGACGGCAGGATTGTTTCGGTCGAGAAAGCGCGGGATCCTTACCTGGAACGCGATGCGCTCAGGATCAGCGTATTCATGAATGTATTCAACGCGCATTCCAATCGCAGCCCGGTTGACGGTGTGGTTGAAAAAACCTGGTACTTCCCCGGCAGATTCTTCAATGCTGCGTTGGCCAAGGCTTCTGCGGAGAATGAGCGGGCGGTGCTTTATCTGCGCACCGCCGATGGTCATGACATCACCTGTGTGCAGGTTGCCGGGCTGATCGCACGCCGCATCCTGTGTTATGCAAAAGCGGGGCAGACGCTGGCACGGGGCGACCGTTTTGGATTCATCCGCTTCGGTTCGAGGGTCGATGTTTATCTGCCGCTGACTGCGGCGCCACGGGTATCGGTCGGCGACAAGGTTTACGCGACCGAGACCATCATTGCCGCGCTGCCCTGACGCTCTGCTCTGATCCTGCCGCCGTTACTGTTGTAACGCTCTATGGTTTAAACTGATTGCCATGGCCGATTTCAAAGACCACAAACTGTTTATCAAGTCCCGCTTTGCGCGGCGCGGCATCTATTGGCTGCCGAACCTGTTTACCCTGGCGGCGCTGTTTTCGGGGTTTTATGCCATTGTGCAAGCGGTGAGCGGTCGCTTCGAGCTGGCGGCCATCGCGATTTTCGTGGCGCTGGTGCTGGACGGACTCGATGGGCGCATCGCGCGGATGACCCGCACCCAGAGCGCTTTCGGCGCTGAACTCGACAGTCTCTCCGATATGGTGTCCTTCGGCGTGGCGCCGGCGCTGGTGGTGTACGTCTGGGCGCTGAAAGATTTCGCTGCCATGAAAACCGTGCCCCTGCTGGGTCCGTGGCTGTCCACCAAGCTTGGCTGGATCGCGGCATTCGTGTATTGCGCCTGTGCGGCGCTGCGGCTCGCGCGCTTCAATACCAACATCGATGTCGTCGATAAGCGTTTTTTTCAGGGATTGCCCAGCCCGGCGGCAGCGGCGCTCGTCGCCGGCCTGGTGCTGGCGATGTCGGAATATCAGGTGCGGGGCGCTGACGTGAAATGGCTGGCGTGGGGTCTGACGCTGGTGGCCGGGTTGACGATGGTCAGCAATCTGCGCTTTTACAGCGGCAAGGACATCAACCTGCGCAAGAGCATTCCGTTTTCGGCGGTGGTCGCGATTGCGCTGGGATTCGTCCTGCTGATTTCGTTTGCCGGCACGCTGCCGGAAATACTGTTCGCGTTGTTTGGCCTCTACGGCTTGTCCGGATATGCGCTGTGGGTGTATGACAAGGTTCGCGATCGTCGTGAAACTCCACTGCCGCCAACGCCCTGACCGGCTTGCACGCCCTCTGAAAAGTCGATATATTTCAACCATGTGTCGTTTTACGCAGACATCCGAGTTGTTTCTCTCTGCCATGCTCCCGCTGGCAGGTCTGTTGCTGCGCGGCCGCGCGCGCTAAACCCCCCCCTACTTTTGTGCAGTTCCAGTCCGGCCCCAGCAGCGCCGGAATCCTGATTTCAGGGGCGCATTGCGCGTCCCGGTGCAACGATCAAGGTTGAATCATGGCCAAAGAAAAGCTGATCATATTTGATACGACGATGCGCGACGGCGAGCAGAGCCCCGGCGCGGCAATGAGCAAGGACGATAAACTCCGCATCGCGCGGCAACTGGAGCGCATGCGCGTGGATGTCATCGAAGCGGGGTTTCCCGCAGCGAGCGACGGTGATTTCGAATCGGTGCAGGCGGTCGCACGCGCCATCAAGGACAGCATGGTCTGCGGTCTGGCGCGTGCCAACGAGCGGGATATCCGTCGTTGCGGCGAAGCCGTCAAGGTTGCCGTGCGTCCGCGGGTGCATACGTTTATCGCGACTTCGCCCATTCACATGGAGAAAAAACTGCGCATGGAGCCCTCGCAGGTCATAGACCAGGCGGTGCGGGCGATCAAGTGGGCGCGCGAATACACGGACAATGTTGAGTTTTCTCCCGAAGATGCCGGCCGTTCGGATCTGGATTTCCTGTGCCGCATACTCGAACAGGTGATCAAGGCCGGCGCGACAACGATCAACGTGCCGGACACCGTCGGCTACACGTTGCCTGACCAGTTCGGGCGCTTGATTAAAAACCTGCGTGAGCGCATCCCGAACTCTGATCAGGTGATCTGGTCGGTGCATTGCCACAATGATCTGGGGCTGGCGGTAGCCAATTCCCTGACGGCGGTGCAGAACGGCGCGCGGCAGGTCGAATGCACAATCAATGGCCTGGGCGAGCGGGCGGGCAACGCCGCACTCGAGGAAATCGTGATGGCGGTGCGCACGCGGCAGGACCTTTTTGATTGCGATACCAATATCGACGCTACGCAGATCGTGCCGGCCTCGAAACTCGTTTCGGGCATTACCGGCTATCCGGTGCAGCCGAACAAGGCGATAGTCGGTGCGAACGCGTTTGCGCACGAATCCGGCATTCACCAGGACGGCGTGTTGAAGCACCGCGAGACCTACGAGATCATGAGCGCGGAATCGGTGGGCTGGACCACCAACCGCCTGACACTGGGCAAGCTGTCCGGACGCAATGCATTCAAGACCCGCCTGCACGAGATCGGCGTTGATCTCGAGTCGGAAGAAGCACTGAATGCCGCGTTCAAGCGCTTCAAGGAACTTGCCGACAAGAAGCGCGAGATTTTTGACGAGGATCTGCATGCGCTGATCACCGAGGAGATTCTTGAGCATATCGAGAACGAGCGCTACAACCTGGTATCGCTGACCGCGCATTCCGAAACCGGCGAGCAGCCCTATGCGCGCATCGTGATGTCCGACAATGGCAAAGAACTGCCGTCGCAGGCGCAGGGCAGCGGGCCGGTGGACGCGGCGTTCAAGGCGATTGAGGCGCTGGCGGCGAGCAAGGCTGAACTGCTGCTGTATTCGGTGAATGCCATTACCACCGGTACCGACGCACAGGGCGAGGTGACGGTGCGGCTGTCGAAGGACGGGCGCATCGTCAACGGCCAGGGTGCGGACACCGACATCGTGGTGGCGTCGGCCAAGGCCTATATCAACGCGCTGAACAAGCTCAGCGCAAAGGCAGAACGGCTGAATCCGCAACTGTAGTAGTGCTTGCGAGCGCCGGTTGCGGAAGCACCTGGCGCTCAGTTGCCCACTTTGATTGCCCGGCTCAGTCGCCCATGGTGCGCAGCGCGCATTAATTATATGTAACTTGTTGTTTTTATTTAGTAAATTATGCTTCAGTTCGGGGCTTTGAGCGGCTGTGGGGTTTGCGCTGCGACCGGATGTAAACAATGGCGCACACAAAATAAACCAGCGCCAGTGTGGTTTCGGCGTGAGCAAAAAGCGCCGAGCTGCCGCGATCCGAATATCCGCGCACTACACCTTCTGCAAAATAGGCGAGGATCAGCATGGAGGACCACTGAAAAGTGTAGACCCGGCCGCGCCATATGCCCGGCACCATGGCGGCGAGCGGCAATACTTTCAGCGCGAGCCAGGAGCCGCCCGGCCGCAGCGGCGCCAGCCACAGTTCCCAGGTAAGGCACAACACGATCAGCGCGAGCAGGCACGCCGCGGTCGCGCGGCACGCACCATGAGTGCAGAGGGTCATGGCGCCAGTTTGCGCGCCGTCTCTGCCAGACGCCGGCCGAGCGCGAGGCAAAGCTTTTTCTCGTGTTCCGAAACCGGGAGGTCGCTGGCTGCGCCGGCGTGATGGCTGGGACCGTAGGGTGTGCCCCCGGTCGCAGTGGTCAGCAACTCCGGCGCTGTATAGGGCAGGCCGACAATGACCATTCCGTGATGCAGCAGCGGCAGCATCATCGAGATCAGCGTGGTTTCCTGGCCGCCATGCAAACTCGCTGTCGAAGTGAATACAGCCGCGGGTTTGCCGACCAGCGTTCCTTTCAGCCACAGCGCGGATGTGGAATCCCAGAAATATTTCATCGGCGCCGCCATATTGCCGAAACGCGTCGGCGAGCCCAGTGCAATGCCTGCGCATTCTTCCAGATCCCGCAGATCGGCATAAGGCGCGCCTGCCGGTGGCACAGCCGGCGCCGCAGTTGAGGTCAGCGGGGAGACGCGCGGCACAGTGCGCAACCGCGCAGTGGCGCCGACCTGCTCGATGCCGCGCGCGATCAGCCGCGCCATCTCGCCGGTGGCGCCGTGCTGCGTGTAGAACAGGACAAGAATGTCGTTCATGGTTTTCCCATATCGGAACTATCGGCGTAGCGCCACTGGCCGTGCCACGCCCGCAGTACCGTATGCGGGTAATCCGCTTTGCCGAGGCTGCCGTTGTAGCGGCCAAGCGCGCGGAACAGGTTGCCGTTCTCGATATCGAGGTAATGGCGCAGGATCACGCAGCCGTAGCGCAGATTGGTGCGCAGATTGAACAGGTTGTGATCCGCAGCGCCGATCAGCTTCGCCCAGAACGGCATGACCTGCATGTAGCCCCGTGCGCCGGCACCGGACACGGCAAATTTGCGGAACGCGCTTTCGACCTGGATCAGGCCGAGAACCAGTTGCGGATCGAGCCCGGCGCGTTTCGCTTCATAGTGCACTGTGACCAGAAGTTCCTCGCGTGCTACGCGATCCGGCATGCGCCTGGCGAGGCGCGAGGACATGGCCGCGAGCCAGATGCGCGCTTCCCGTTCATTGTCGAAGGCAAGATGCGGTACGGCCTGATCGGCAATCGCGTGATGCAGCGTTCCCCGTACGCTCGCGGACAATGGTTCATATTTCTGTGCGCCGCTGTGCGCTGCAGCCGGG
>JANNHN010000240.1:0-5882 GCA_031404395.1 Betaproteobacteria bacterium | reverse complement strand
TTTTAGACGCACTACTCGTTTGCCCTCCCTTGCCAGGCGCACCAGCAGATGATTGATATCCTCCTGGGGCAACGTGTGTTTCGCCCGTTCCTTGCCGGCATAAATGCGCTCGGCGTCCAGCCGGACCAGATCAAGAATCTGTTGAGATACCAGCCGGTCGTACACTACGACATCGGCCCGCTGCATGAGGCGCAGCGCACGGAAGGTCAGCAAATCCGGATCCCCCGGTCCCGCGCCAATGAGGGCTACTTCGCCACCACCGAATGCAAGACTGTGGTCGTCGAGTGCCTTTTGCAGTGCCTGTTGCGCCTTGTCGTCATGCCCGCTGAGTACCATCTCGGCAATAGGACCCTGCAACACACGCTCCCAGACGCGTCGCCGCTCTGCAGGCTTGAAACGCGCCTTGACTTGATCGCGGAAAGTTGCAGCGAGAGCGGCAAGACGACCGTAGCCGGCCGGAATCATGCTTTCCAGGCGCGCGCGCAACAGGCGCGCCAACACCGGCGAGGCGCCGCCGGTTGAAACGGCCACGATAACCGGTGCGCGCTCGATGATGGAGGGCATGATGAACGAACAGAGTGCCGGCTGATCAACCACGTTCACGGGGATGTGCCGCGCCTTGGCGGCAGCGGCAGCGGCTACCGCGCGATTGACGACATCATCATCGGTGGCGGCGATCACCAGTACATACCCGACCACGCTCTCGTCGTGAAAATTCTCCGGGCGATGAGTGATCCGGGCCGCAGCCAGATCGGCGTCAAATGCCTTGTCCAGAGCTGGCGCCAGCATCGTCACCCGCGCACCGGCACGCAGCAGCATGGCGCACTTGCGTGCCGCCACCTCGCCACCGCCTATCACCAGGCAAGGCTGCGCGCGAATATCGAGAAAAATCGGAAGAAAGTCCATGGTAATTTACGATTGCAGCGAGACGCCGCCTGTTCGATATAATACATTCATACATACACGAATCACATCAGATGGCGCATGCCGCAGCTGCTTACACTGTTACGTGCCGCGCGTCTCGTCGGTGTCAGTCGCGGCGCGCTTCAAGGCAAAATAAAGAGCGGCGAACTCGCTGCGTTTGAAGGACTGGTATCGGCTGAAGACCTGCTGCGCGCCTACCCTCAGACCAAACTGGAGGACAATACTGCGTTTGAGCGAATGGAGCAGATCAAGGACACTGCTTTCGCCAGGCGTATGCGCGAGCGCTTGCTGCCCAATTCCGAGGTGCTGGTTGCGCGCCTGACTGAAATGAGCAGTGAACGGGCACAGGCGCAGGCACAGCTGGATTACTACCGGGGGATCCTGGAGCAATTACAGGTGAAGCTTCGCGGACTCGGCGATGCCGCGGTGACGGATACCATTGCGGCCCGGCTGATCGACTGGCTGTCGCACAGCCTGAAAAACGGTCCGCAAGCCGATAAGCTCCAGCCGCTGCTGGTACAAAATAACCTCCTGAGAATCATGACAGCCCATGTAAAAATACAGCCCAGCGGCCGGGAATTTTTCGTCGATGGCAACGATAATTTGCTGGAGGCAGCGCTACGCGCGGGGATGTCTCTCGACTATGGTTGCAGTATTGGCAGTTGCGGAAAATGCAAGGCGAAGATCCTGTCGGGCCAGGTTCAAAAGACCCGGCATTCTGATTACGTACTCACTGCAGCCGAAAAGAATTCCGGTGTTGTGCTGATGTGCTGTAACACCGCCCTCGTTGATCTCGTGATCGAAGCGCACGAGGCGCATGGTGCCGCCGACATGCCGTTGCAGAAAATTGAAACCAAGGTCAGGTCCGTCACTCCGATTGCGGAAGATATGCGACTGCTGCACCTTCAAACCCCGCGAACCAACCGGCTGCGCTTTCTCGCCGGCCAGTCGGTGTCGCTCGGATTGCCCGGCGGGCCATCTGCGTCCCTTGCGGTAGCCAGTTGCCCATGCGACGACCGCAACCTGCAGTTCCACATTCGCCAATACGCCGGAGACGCTTTTGCCGGGCGCGTGTTCAGCGAACTGAAGAGCGGGGATACGGTGCATATCGAAGGGCCTCATGGGGAATTCGTGCTGAATGAAGAATCGCATCGCCCGCTCGTCTTCATTGCCTTCGAGACCGGCTTTGCCCCCATCAAGAGTCTCATTGAGCACGCCATGGCGCTCGATGCGTCAGACACCCTGAATCTGTACTGGGTTGCCTCCGACAAGGGCCGCTATCTAGACAATCTCTGCCGCTCCTGGAGCGACGCCCTCGACAACTTCCGCTACGTCCCGGTTTCAGCAGCAGCGGCCACAGAGGACGCAGCACTCGTGCAGGCGGCGCTGCGGCAGGTGCTGCAGGACCATCCGCGACTGGACGACTGCGATGTCTACGTCGCGGGACCCGGGCCGTGGGCCATGGAGGCCGAGTTCCAACTGCTCGAGCACGGCGTGCCGCGCACGCAATTGTTCGTGAACCCACTCCAATCCTGATTACACAGCAACGCTTTGGGCAAATCAGGCCTTGGCTGTAGCACTATCATGCGCCACTTGTTCTCTCGCTCTTGCCCTTGCCCAAACCGTGCTCGACTGCAGCGACCGCTGCTTCGACCCGTGAGCGCATCCCCAGCTTCCGCAAGATCGCCTTGACGTGCAATTTGACGGTGCCGTCCGTGATAGCGAGGGCATTCGCAATCATCTTGTTGCTGGCGCCTCCCGCGAGATGCTCCAGGATTTCCAGCTCGCGTGGCGTGAGTTCCGCGAAAGGTGCTGCTGGTTTTTTCGTTTTTCCATCCGTGCCCGCATCACTGCGCAAGAGATGGGCCAGCGTACCCACCATTTCCCTGGCCACCACATTGTCGCCGCGCAGCACTGCCTCGAGTGCCGGCAACAGTTCCTCAGGCTCCATATCCTTCAGCAGATATCCCTGCGCGCCGCTGCGTAGCGCGGCATTCAGGTCGTCATCCTCGCGACTCATGGTGAGCATCACCACCGGCGTGCTGACGCCGCTCGCGCGCAGTTGTTTCAACGTCTCGATCCCGGTCATCCTCGGCATCTTGACATCAAGCAGAATAATATCGGAGGAAATCTCACGTGCGCGCCGCACGCCCTCCTCACCCGAACTTACTGACGCCACTACCTGAATGCCGCGACTCTGCAGCAGCTCCTCGATGCCTTTGCGCACCAGCGAATGATCATCGATCAGGAGTACCCGCATGCTGTTCTCGACTTCAGCTTCAAACTGCCGTTATCGGTGCGTTGAAGATCAAAATAATGCGTGTACCTTCACCCGGCTCACTCTCAATCACGATCTGTCCCGGCAGCCGCTCAGTACGTTCCCGCATGATCGCGAGTCCTGCATGCTCACCGGACGCTCCTTCGACGACACCGGTCATGCCCAAGCCGTCATCTTCGATCAACACGGTGTAAAGATCATCCTCGTTATTCAGCATGATGCGCACGTTGTGTGCGCCGCTATGCTTGCGAATATTGGCAAGAGCCTCCTGGATAATGTAGAAAACCTGCACTTCCTGTGTCGGCGAGAGCGTGAGAGCTGCGCATTCATTGTGGAAAAACACCACAATGCCGGTTTCCCGGACAAAGCGTTCGACCAGGTTATCAATCGTTTTCACCAGTCCGGATTCATCGATTTTCAACCGATAATTGGTCAGCAGGTCACGCAGATCCGCGTTCGCCTGCGTCAGCGCGCGGCGCAGGGCGCTTGCTTCGTACTGGGCGGCACTTAAATCCTTGCGCGCCAGGGATTCACTCAGCACTTGCAGTTGCAAGCGCATGCCGATGAGCGATTGCGCGAGCGAGTCGTGCAGCTCATTACCGATGATGTTTCGCTCTTCCATGATGGCAAGACGGCGCGCCTCGCCTTCCAGATGCGCCTTCTCAATGGCGAGGCCCAGATGGCGCCCCACGCTGATCAGCAGGTCGCGCATATCCTCGCCCATCGCAGAGAGCGGGCTATCGAGAAACAGGTTGTATACGCCAAGAATGCGATCCTGGTACTGCACCGGCACCACGACGAACTCGACGCAGTCGGGCTCGAGCATCGGGCGGCCGACGAGCCCCGCGCACGGGGCGGTGCCCCGCTGGATCCGCAGCCCGCCCTCGCTCGCAGCCCAGCCGCACGGACACTGTCCGATCGGCATCAGCCGGTCGCGCTCGACCACTTCCGGGGCGAGGCCACGGCTCGCGATCAGCCGGGTGTGACCGTCCGCCGTCACGAGCCGCACGCTGGCCGCGCGCGCATCCACCAGCTCGATGAAGGTGTCGAGAAAGCCGACGAGCAGCTGCTCGAGGCTGCCGGGCTGGCTCAGGCCGGTGGCGATCGCGTACAGGATGTCGAGCGACTGCGTCTTGCGCGCCAGGCGTACGGTCTGCGCATGCGCTTGTGGAACGACGCGCGCCGCAGGCGTGGTGGCATCGGACTTCGCGCCTGATTGCGGAGCAGTGGGTTCGGACATGCGACAAACCTGTGCTGCGGCGAACAGCAGAATATCGGGAGGAGCCCCAGACTAACCGCCCCGCGCAGCGGCGTCCAGCGTCCGGTTCAGCGCCCGCCCGGCCCGGGCGGCTTGTGCGACGGGTCGTTCGGGTTGATGAAAATGAACCGGAGCTCGCCGGGGTTGATCTCGACGTAGTCGAGCGTCGCGCCGGTCAGGAGTTCGACGCTGCCAGGCGCCACCAGCACCTTGACGTCTCCGCTCGCCACCTCGGCGTCGCCGTCGGCCTTCGCGTCGAAGCCCATGCCGTATTCGATCGCCCCCTTGTCGCCCAGGCGCGCAGCCAGGCGCAGGCATATGTCCGCGACGCCGGATTGCCGCGCCGATTCGAGGATCTGCTCGGCGGCGCGCGGCGTGATGATGATCAAGTGGCTTCCTCCAGCGAGGCCGGGAGCGGCGCATGGTCGAGCTTGCGCCGCCGAACGAAATCGACGAAGCGCCGCGCCCAGCGGTTTCCGGCGACATCGCGCAGATGCGCGTACGACGCGAGCAGATTCCGGTGCACGATGCCGTCGTGCGCTCCGTCAATGCCGTCGCCGCGCAGGACGTCGTAGGCAAATCGGGTGCCGGGATCGAGATTTTCGACACTCGAATAGTGGAATTCATGCGCCCGGATCACCGCCGATTCGCCGTCCGGCGGCGGCGGCCACAAGCCACTGCCGGTTTCGCGCAGATGCACGTAGCCGCGACCGACCGGACGGGCGTGCATGACGATGTCGGCGGATACGGCGCCGACCATCGGCGCCACGCGTCCGTTCCATTCGATGCTCCGGGCGAGATACATAAGCCCGCCGCACTCGGCGTACGCCGGCAACCCGGCCTCGATCGCGGCGCGCAGCTCGGCGCGCAGGCCGCCGTTCGCGGCAAGCGCGTCCATGTGCGTCTCCGGGAATCCGCCGCCGATGAAGAGCCCGTCGATTTGCGGCAGACGCTCGTCGCGCAGCGCGTCGAAGGGCACCAGCTCGGCTCCGGCCGCGCGCAGAGCCTCCAGATCGCCCGGGTAGTAGAAGCCGAACGCGGCATCGCGCGCGATACCCACGCGCACCGGCGCGCCCGGCGCCGCGTTTGACGCCGGCGTGAGCGCGCGCTCCTCCCAAGCGCCGACGGGCAGCGTTCCGGCGTTTCGGGCCACGGCGAGAACCGCGTCGAGATCGACCTGGCCGGCGACCAGCGCCGCGATGTCATCGACGCAGCTGCGCGCCGCATCGGCCTCGTTGCTCGGAACGAGCCCGAGATGACGCTCGACGATGGTGAGACGCTCATCGTGCTGCACGGCGCCCAGCACCGGAACGTCGGTATAGTGCGCGATCACCGCGCGCAATTTTGCCTCATGGCGCGAGCCGCCTTCCGTCACACCACAGGCTGAATCCGGTCCTCAAGACCGTAACGGAGCGCGACCAT
>JANNHN010000239.1:0-3549 GCA_031404395.1 Betaproteobacteria bacterium | reverse complement strand
TTCACCGGATTGTCATCATTGCCGTGCACCATCGGTACCGGCTACAGGATTCGATGACGAGGATCAATCCCCGCGGCTCAGCAAGACGGCGCAAGTCCCGTGGCATAATGAACGCCGGATCGGGCGTTCATTCATGGATTTTTGGCAACACTGCGGCTATCACCTGCTCGATCGGGCACCCGGCGGGCATCTTGTCGTCACCGACGATTACCTGAGGCTTTATTACGCGCGGCCCGAATTGGCGCCGGTGGCGGAGTCCTGTGCGGCCGAGCGCCGGCTGTATCAATTACTGCTGGAAGCGCCGCGCCACGCGGTGGATGATCCTGAAATTGCGGCCCTGGCCGACCCGGATGCGCAGGAAAATTACCGGGTCATGCTGCGCTTTCGCGATCAATTGCTGGAGGCGCCCACGCTGGAGGCTTTTTATGCCGACCTGTTCCGGCGTGATGTGGCGGTGCCGCCGCCGTTCGTCCATCACACCGCCGAAGTGATTCTGCGTGGCATGCTGGAGGGTACGGACAACGGCATGCTGGTGCGGGCGGCAGAACTGTTTTTCCGGCAGCAGCGCGTCAGCATCAAGGACGGCGCCGTGATGCTGGCGGACGCGGAGACCGTGAACCTGCATGCGAAGAGCGGGGGGCTCGGCAATCTCGGGCGCATGCTGCTGGAAGTAAATGCGCCACTGCGTTCGATGGATCTCGATGTGCTCGACGATGCCAATCACGCCGAATATTTCCGCCGTGACGAGCGGCGCGACACCGTGCTGCAGATCAATCCGGGCGTGCCTGGTTCGTTGGCGCTATGCGAACTGCTGGCGCGCTGGGTGACGCATTTTCACGGCACTGCCGTGACGGTGACGCCGATCCGCGAGATTCCAGACGAGGAATGGGTATGGCACACGGGGCTGGACGTCGAAGCCAGCGCAATGCTCAACGACATTTATGCGGGTGCTGAAGTGGATGAGGACCGCATGCGGCGCATCGTCGGTCTGTTCCGCATGGCATTCGCTGAAGCATCTGCACTGCAGCCTGAACTCGAAGGCGCGCCGGTCTTTCTCGGCATAGCCATGACACCGGAAGGTAATCTGCGTGTGAAACCGCAGAATTTGCTGATGAATCTGCCGTTGGCGAGACGCATCTGATGGGCGGCTCGACAGGATCCGGTTATTCCGCGGAGGCGCGCGCCGCGGCTGAATGGCAGCGCATTGCCCGTTTACCTGATGAAGACGTTTCACTGGCGGAAGGCGCGTTGTGGATTGCCGCCGGTGAATATCCGGAACTTGCCGTAACCGGTTATCTCGACCGCCTGCAGGAAATGGCGGATCGACTGCGCGCGCGACTGCGCTCTGACATGCCGACCGCAGAAAAACTGTTTGCGCTCAACCGCTATCTGTTCGATGAGCTTGGTTTCAGCGGTAACAGCGACAACTTCTACGATCCGCGCAACAGTTATCTCAACGACGTGATGGAGCGCCGGCTGGGTATTCCGATCACGCTGGCGGTGGTCTATATCGAAGTCGGTCGGCGCATCGGTATCGGCTTGCACGGCGTATCTTTTCCCGGACATTTTCTGGTCAAGTGCTCGCTGCGCGATGGCGTGGTCATACTCGACCCGTACAGCCATGGCGTGTCGCTGAGCGTTGATGAGCTGCAGCAGCGGCTGCGCGCTGCGGGTAATGCAGCCGACGTTGATGAAGCTTTGCTGGCACATCTGCTGAGTGCTGCCAGTCACAAGGACATACTCGCGCGCATGCTGCGCAACCTGAAAGGCATCTACGCGAAACAGAGCGACTGGTTACGGGCATTGTCATCCAGCGAACGCCTGCTGGCATTGCTGCCGGATGCCGGCGAGGAATACCGTGATCGCGGCGGTATTTATTTGCAGCTTGAATGTTTCCGCGCGGCGCTGGGCGATTTCAACTCTTATCTGAAACACTGTCCCGGCGCGGCAGACGCTGAGAGCATGCGCAGCCAGATCGCCGGATTGGAAGTGAAAGTGGCGCGACTGAATTGACGCAACTGAGTTGACGCAACTGAGCTGACATTACCCCTGGCGTGCAGGTTTGTTATGCTGTGCGCCTGGGCAATGAAACGTTAGCGGGAGTATGAGGATGGATGCCTATCTGTTGTGGGTGATTGCCGGCATTGCCCTGATCATCGTCGAGATGCTGACCGGTACGTTGTATCTGCTGGTGCTGGGCATCGCGGCCCTTGCGGCAGCGGCAGCGGCCTGGTTCGGCCAGTCTTTCTGGGTACAGGCAGTAGTCACTGTGGCAGTGACGGCAGCCGGCGTGATTCTGATCAATCGTTTTCGCGGCAAATCTGTGCCAGGGGAACGCGCTGTGCTGGATGTCGGCCAGAGCGTGATGCTGGAATCCTGGATCAGTGAGGCGGATGGTCTGGCGCGAGTCAAATATCGCAACACGCAATGGGAGGCCCAAGTGTTCGGCGAGCGCGTGCCCGGCGGCAAGGTGTTCTACATCCATGCGGTGCAAGGCAACACGCTGCGCGTGTCTGCCGCAAAGCCGTCCTGAATTTCCGGTTCCGTTCGTTGTCCTGAAGCATTGAGAGGGAGCAAGCCATGTTTCCAAAACTGATCATCGTTGTTTTCATGACCGGCCTGCTGATCGCGTTCGATCAGCGTTCGTTTGCCATGCCGTTTTTCGTAGTGGCGCTGGGTGTGGTGATCGCTGTCGAATCGATCCGCCAGGTGCCGCAGCAGATGGCCTGGGTGGTGGAGCGGATGGGCAAATACAATTCAGTGCTCGAACCGGGGCTGAATGTGATCATACCGTTCCTCGACCGCGTCGCTTACCGGCATTCGCTGAAGGAAACGTCGCTGGATGTGCAGGAGCAGGTGTGTATTACGCGCGACAACACGCAGTTGGGTGTGGACGGAATCATTTATTACCAGGTCACTGATCCGAAACTAGCGTCCTACGGTTCGTCCGATTACGTCTCGGCGGTCACCCAGCTCGCGCAAACTACGCTGCGCTCGGAAATCGGCAAGATGGAACTCGACAAGACTTTCGAGAGCCGCGACGAGATCAATCGTCAGGTGGTTGCGGTACTCGACGAGGCGGGACGCACCTGGGGCGTCAAGGTGCTGCGTTACGAAATCAAGAACCTGACGCCGCCGGAGGCGATTCTGCGCGCGATGCAGGCGCAGATTACCTCGGAGCGCGAGAAGCGTGCCTTGATTGCCAAGTCGGAGGGCCAGCGGCAGGAGGAAATCAATCTGGCCGACGGTGAAAAACAGGCCGCGGTGCTGAAATCCGAAGGTGACAAGACCGCGGCGATCAACCGCGCACAGGGCGAAGCGGCGCGGATTCAGTTGATTGCCGAAGCGACGGCGACGGCTATTGCCGCAGTGGCCAGCGCGCTGAACGGCCCCGGCGGCAGCCAGGCAGCGAACCTGGAAGTGGCGAAGCTCTACGTCAACGCCTTTGCCCATCTCGCGCGCACCAACAACACGCTGATCGTGCCGGCGAACGTGGCTGACGTGGCGACGCTGGTCAGTTCAGCGATGGCGGTGATGGATAACGTGAAA
>JANNHN010000238.1:0-4885 GCA_031404395.1 Betaproteobacteria bacterium | reverse complement strand
ACGATGAAAAACGCCGAGGCGCCGGTCGAGTGCATGTAGCGGATGAACCAGCCCGCGGGCACATCACGCATGATGTATTCCACCGAGGCGAAGGCTTCCGCCGCCGACGGTTTGTAGTGCATGGTCAGGAAAATCCCGGTGACGATCTGGATCACCAGCACCAGCATCGCCAGCGAACCGAAGAAATACCAGAAGTTGAAATTCTTCGGTGCGTAATACTGCGACAGGTGATCGCGCCACAGCGACATCAGCGGGAAACGTTGATCCACCCACGTCAGCACGCCGCTGATCGGGGCGTTGAGCGGGCCGGCGCCGGTGAAATTTACGGGTTCTTTGGGAGTTGCAGCCATTTTTTTCAGACTCCCTTGGTGTCTTCGCCGATGACGATGCGCGTATCGGACAGGTACTTGTACGGCGGCACTACCAGATTGTCGGGGGCGGGTTTGTTCTTGAAAACACGGCCCGCCAGGTCGAACAGCGAACCGTGGCACGGACAATAAAAGCCCCCCTGCCAGTTCGGATCGAACGCTTCGGCCTGCTTGGCAAATTTGCCTACCGGCGAACAACCGAGGTGAGTACAGATACCGACGACGACCAGATATTCGTCCTTGATCGCACGCATCTCATTGGTCGCGTACGCAGGCTGCATTTTCTTTTTCGATTGAGGATCAGCTACATTGCCGTCGTTGCCGCGAATGCTGTCGAGCATGTCTTTGGTGCGACGGACTATCCACACCGGCTTGCCCTGCCATTCGACGGTGATGCGTTCGCCCGGCATCAATGTGCTCATATCCACTTCGACCGGCGCGCCGGCTGCTTTCGCGCGCTCCGACGGCAACATGCTGTAACCAAACGGCACAGCGCCGGCAACTGCAGCCACACCGCCCGCAACCGTGGTAGCGGCAAGCAGAAACTGCCGTTTTCCCTGATCTGTTTTTTTCTCGGACATGCCTGAAGCTCCCCTGAAAGTGCTTGGTATCTGCGAAAAACGCGATATTTTACACGCGAGCGCATGTAAAAGTTAAGCGAAACCTTGAAAAATTGTTTTAATTCAATGGGTTATTGAATTCGCTCGGCGGCGTGATCGGCACCGGGCGCAGCCCGTGGCGGGCAACAACAATGAACGGGGAGACGGGTGTGGTACGGGGTGTGGTGCGGCCCGCGACTGGATCAGGAACGGCGGGTGATGCGACCCGCAACTAACGGGGCGGCGGCGGATGCGGCACGACCCGCTGCCATGCCGAAGCGCAGCTTTGCGCGTAAGGATAATAAGTCTGCGAATCTGCACAGAAATACCAGATGGGCGCCGCTGCGCCCTGCTGCACCGGTGCCTGCGCTTGTGCCTGCGGTTGCGCCGGCGCCGGCCGCGAATCCGGCGACACCGGATTGCCATACTCGTCGTAGAACACCAGCGGTTCGCGGACGATCACCCGCTCGCGCACCACGACGGGCGCCGGCTCATAGTAGTAATAGGGACGCGACGACACCCACAGCGGCGCCAGCAGCAACGGCACGCCGAAGTACACGCCGACCCGCGATTGATGATGTCGATGGCCGCCACCGGCCTGGGCCGGCAAGCTCACGGCCAGCATGGCTGCCGCCAGGGTCAGTAACAGGGTTTTGCGCATAGTCCCTCCTCGCGGTGGCTGGGATACACAATAATAGACTTGCGCAGCGTAACTGTGACCGGCTATTTTGTTACAGAGTGTAACCATGGGTGGGATTTGCCCCCGGCGCAGTCAGCGCCACTTGCGCTGCAAATAAATCAGCTTTCAT
Source organism: Betaproteobacteria bacterium (assembly GCA_031404395.1). Classification (GTDB taxonomy): domain Bacteria; phylum Pseudomonadota; class Gammaproteobacteria; order Burkholderiales; family SG8-41. The sequence continues at coordinate 3,109 of JANNHN010000238.1, read as the reverse complement.
TCCACACGACGCGGTCGCGCCCAATCTGCCCGTGCTCGTTATTGGGTTCGCAACTCACGTCAACCTATAGTGCTTCAGACAGAGCCTGGCATCACACCTTGAGAATAACGGACTGACCGGTGTCGAGCACGACGAAATGCAGGCCATTCTGCTCGCAGTACTGGTACCAAGCGCGGCGCGCCCCCGGGAACAGCAGCGCACCGTAATCGTCGCACACGATCACGCCGCCCATGCATAGTCGCGGGAAGAAATACTCCAGGCAGTCACGGGTGGGCTCGACATTCCTGCGCTCACAACCTACACCGGATTCTCCACTTCAATAAACCGGTGCTGCAACCCGAAACGCTGCGCCAGATGCTCCCCCAGCGCCTGCACGCCGTAGCGCTCGGTCGCATGATGGCCGGCAGCGATGTAGGCCACGCCGGATTCACGCGCCACATGCACCGTCTGCTCGGAAATCTCGCCACTGAGATAGGCATCGACGCCGAGTGCGATGGCCTGCTCGAACATTCCCTGCGCGGCGCCGGTACACCAGGCCACACGGCGTACCGGGCGTGCGGGATCGCCGATCACCAGCGGCGCGCGGCCCAGCTTCTGTTCGATCAGTTTGCAGATTGCGCCGAGGGTCATGTCCGCTGCCGGCGCGCCATGCGCGCCGATATCCTGCTCGCCGAAGCGCCCTCCCGGCGTCAGCCCGAGTTGCCGTCCCAGCGCGGCGTTGTTGCCCACTTCAGGATGCGCGTCGAGCGGCAAATGATAGGCAAACAGGTTCAGGTCGTTGGCGAGCAGCAGCCCGATGCGCCGCCGGCGCATGCCGGTGATGCGCGCGTCCTCGCCGCGCCAGAAATAACCGTGATGCACGATCAGCGCATCAGCACCCGCCGCCACCGCCGCCTCGATCAACGCCGCCGATGCAGTCACGCCGGTGACGATACGGGCGACTTCGGCGCGGCCTTCCACCTGCAGGCCGTTTGGGCAATAATCCCGATAATCAGGGACTTGCAAAAAAGCGGACAGATAGGCGTCGAGCGCAGCGCGTTCCATGACCGTCATTCCATTTATTTAATACAGCAGCAACCATTGTAACCGCGACGCCGCGGCCATCTCATGCGAAAACTCTGGCTCATTTTCAGTCAAACCGCGACGATCTGCATCGCCGCGCTGTTCGTCGTCAGCACGCTGCGCCCTGATCTGTTGGGAGGAAGTGGCCCTGCGCAAAACGCCATCATCACCGTCAAACAGCCGGCGGCAGATGCGGGGGTACCGTACACCGCCTCATACAACGACGCCGCAAAAAAAGCGATGCCCGCGGTGGTCAATATTTTTACCACCAAGGCCGTCAAGCCGCGGCAGCATCCGTTGCGGGAGGATCCGCTGTTCCGTTTTTTCTTCGGCGATCAGCCCGACGCCCAAAGCCAGCCCAGCACCAACCTCGGCTCCGGCGTCATCGTCAGCAGTTCCGGCTACATCCTGACCAACAGTCACGTCGTCGATGCCGCCGACAGCATCGAGGTCGCGCTGGCCGATACGCGGCGGGTGCCCGCAAAAGTGATCGGCACCGATCCTGAATCCGATCTGGCGGTGCTCAAAATCGACCTGCCCAATCTGCCGGCAATCACCTTCGGCGCGTCCGACAGCGCGCGCGTCGGCGACGTGGTGCTCGCCATCGGCAATCCGTTCGGTGTCGGCCAGACCGTGACACTGGGCATCGTCAGCGCGTTGGGCCGCAGTCACCTTGGCATCAACACTTTCGAGAATTTCATTCAGACCGATGCGGCCATCAACCCCGGCAACTCGGGCGGCGCGCTGGTCGATGTCAACGGCCACCTGATGGGCATCAATACCGCAATCTATTCAAGGGTGGAGGGCGGCGCCTCGCTGGGCATCGGCTTCGCGATTCCCGTGAGCACTGCGAAATCCGTCATGGAGCAGATCATCCAGACGGGCACGGTGCAGCGCGGCTGGATCGGCGTCGGCGTGCAGGATATGACCAAGGAAATCGCCGAGTCGCTCAAGATGCCCGGCACGACCCGCGGCACACTGATTACTGAAGTGTTCCGAGGCACACCTGCAGACCGCGGCGGCATGAAAGTGGGTGACGTGTTGATTGCCGTCAATGGCAAATCCGTTACCGATTCGGCGACCATGCTCAACCTGATTGCCGCGCTGGTGCCCGGCAATCAGGCAACGCTGCGCGTGCTGCGCGAAAAACAAGAGCTCGATCTGAAGGTGACGGTCGGCAAACGACCCAAGCAGCCGAAGCGGAAGGAATAGGGCCTGGCCGGCAACTTCAGCCGGCGGCTCAATTAGGCTTGGCCGGCAACCCCGGCCGGCAGATCATCAGGATTGGCCGGTAACTTCGTCCGGCAGCTTACTTAGCTTCCGGAGCGGCGGCGTTCTTCCGCTGCAATGCGGTCGAGTTCGGCGTCCTGCTCGGCATCGCTGGGCGGCGCGTATTTTCCAGCCTCGTCGCCATCTTCCGCCGGCTTCGGCCGCTTCGGCACAAAACGCGCGGCAAATAATCCCACCTCGTAGAGCAGGCACATGGGGATTGCCAGCAGCAATTGCGAAACCACGTCGGGTGGTGTGACGACAGCCGCAATAACAAACGCGATAACGATGAAGTAAGGGCGGATGTTGCGCAATTGCTCCAGCGTCACCACCCCCATGTACGTGAGCATCACCACCACGATCGGCGTCTCGAACGTCAACCCGAATGCCAGGAACATGGTCAGTACAAAGTTGAGGTAATTCTCGATATCCGGCGCCACTGTGATGCTTTTCGGCGCAAACTGGTGAATGAAGTGGAACACCGTGTTGAAGACGAACACGTAGCAAAACACGATGCCGATTACGAACAGGATCGTGCTCGCCACCACCAGCGGCAGCACCAGGCGCTTCTCGTGCAGGTAGAGGCCGGGGGCAATGAAAGACCACGCCTGGTGGAGGATGAAGGGCAGCGTGATGATGAAGGCCACCATCATGGCCACCTTGATCGGCACCAGGAAGGGCGTCACCACTCCGGTCGCGATCATCTTCGTGCCCTCGGGCAACGCGCTCATCATCGGCGTCGCCAGCAGATCGTAGAGTTCCGAGGCAAACGGGATCA
>JANNHN010000237.1:0-7676 GCA_031404395.1 Betaproteobacteria bacterium | reverse complement strand
TTTGATTTCGCGGGCCATTCCGGCGTCCAGTCGAGTGTTGAGAAACACCACAGTTGCGAGGAGAACCAGGTATCGAGTACATCGGCGTCCTGCCGCAGCAGCTTGCCGCCGGACTGGCGCAGCGCCTCGGCTTCGTCGTGTGCGACATAAACATTGCCGGTGTCGTCGTACCACGCGGGTACGCGGTGCCCCCACCATAGCTGGCGCGAAATACACCAGTCCTGGATGTTGTTGAGCCAATGGTTGTAGGTGTTGATCCACTGTTCCGGAAACAGTTTGACTTCGCCGGTCGCCACGGCATCAAGCCCCAGTTTTGCCAGCGGATCCATTTTGACGAACCACTGGCTGGTCAGCATCGGTTCAATGACCACACCGGTGCGGTCGCCGCGCGGCACCACCATGCGGTGCGGTTTTTCGGACTCCAGCAGACCTTGCGCCTTCAGGTCGGCAACGATGCGTTCGCGGGCGACGTAACGATCAAGGCCGCGGTATCTTTCCGGAGAGCTGTCGTTGATGGCTGCGTCCGGCGTGAATATGTTCAGTTGCGGCAGGTTGTGGCGCAGACCGACCTGATAGTCATTGAAATCATGCGCCGGAGTGATTTTCACGCAGCCGGTGCCGAACGCTTTGTCGACGTATTCGTCGGCGATGACCGGAATGGTGCGTCCCGTCAGCGGCAGCACGACCTGGCGGCCGACCAGCGCGCGATACCGTTCGTCTTCCGGATGCACTGCCACCGCGGCGTCGCCGAGCAGGGTTTCGGGGCGCGTGGTGGCGACGGTCAGATGGCCGCTGCCGTCGGCAAGGGGATAACGGATCTGCCACAGTTTGCCGTCTTCCTCCTCCGCCTGCACTTCAAGGTCGGAGATGACGGTGTGCAATACCGGATCCCAGTTCGACAGCCGCAGGCCGCGGTAGATCAGGCCGTCGCGGTGCAGTTTGACGAAGGTGTGAGTGACGAGTTTCGCCAGCGGTTCGTCCATCGTGAAGCGTTCGCGCTCCCAGTCGCACGAGTCGCCGAGCCGGCGCATCTGGCGAGTGATGGTCGATCCGGATTGTTCCTTCCACTCCCAGACCTTGCGGATGAAGGCTTCGCGGCCGAGCGCATCGCGCGACTGGCCTTGTTGCTCCAGTTGCCGGGTCACCACCATTTCCGTGGCAATGCCCGCGTGATCGGTGCCGGGTTGCCACAGCGTGTTGAAACCGCTCATCCGGTGATAACGTGTCAGCCCGTCCATGATGGTCTGGTTGAACGCGTGTCCCATGTGCAGCACGCCGGTGACGTTGGGCGGCGGCAACTGGATGCAGTAGGCATTGGCGTTTGCATGGTCGAGACCGGCCCTGAAATAGCCGTTCTTTTCCCACGTCGGGTACCAGCGCGACTCGATGGCCGCGGGTTCAAAACTCTTCGGGAGATCCATTTGTGCAGGCGGGGGAGATGCGGGTGTGGCGTCCGGAATTATACCGGAGGGAGCGCTCGCCACAGCGGGCGCCTGCAGTTGCAGCTGCCTGAGTTGCGCCTGCAGCGCCTCGGCCACCGACGTGCGTACCAGCTCGGCAATGCCGGACTGCAGTTCACCCGTAGCGCGCGTCATCGCCTGTTCCAGCGCTGTGCCGATTTCCGGCAGATAACGTTCCTCCATGACCTTTGCGATCTGGTTGCCCAGGCTGCGCTTGAGTTTCAGATGGACCGCGTGCTCGATGTTCTGGGCTTGCACCCGCGACATCACTGCGCCGCCGGCGGGTTGCGATGGGTCTGCCGCATCCCGGGACGCAGGCGTATCGGCGCGCGGCAGCACTTCGCCTTCGATGAAAATATCGGTCAGCGTGGGAATGTCGCCGTCGGCGGATGGCGCGTCGGCCGCGGCCGGCCGGCGATGCCGTTGCAGCAGCGCATCGGCCCGTTGCAGCACGTCGTCGGTGCCGTCGTCAGGAGTGGGGGTCTCGGCCATGGCTGCGCTGATGTTAACGGAGAGATCGTGCTGCGCTCAACCCGCTTGTGTGTCGGGCGTTGACGACGGGCAGGTCAGGACGCCTGCGGGCCGGAGAGGTCGTGCGTGCGTATGGCATAGCCGCGGTCACGGTAGAACTTGTAGCGGCTGCGTGCTTGTGTCCGGTCAGCGTCTTCCGCGCTGACGATTTCGGCGAGCCGCTGAAAGCGGCTGAAAAATGCCGGCCACTCGGCGTGCAGGTTGATCAGCACATCGTCGTGCAATTGCGCCTCGCCGCTGCCATCAATCAGCACGGGCGTCACGCCGGACAGCGGATCGCCGGCGCGGCAGTGGGGCAGGAACCCGGTGGCAGGTACGGTCCACAGCATGCGGTCGAGCCGCGCCGCGATTTCCGCGTCAGGGCAGTAAACGGTAACGCGCAAGCCCTGGCTGCGTGCTTTGGCGACCAGCCGGCACGCAATCTGCAGCTTGTCATTGACCTGCGTATAGAAGTCGATCTGCGTCATTGCGCAGGCGGATCAGCGCTTGCCGGCGCGGGTGACCAGAAACTGTGTCAACAGGGGCACCGGCCGGCCGGTGGAGCCTTTGTCCTTGCCCGATTTCCAGGCCGTGCCTGCGACATCAAGGTGAACCCATTTGTATTTTTTCGTGAAGCGCGCGAGAAAACACGCGGCGGTCACTGCGCCGGCCGGACGTCCGCCGATATTCGCGAAATCCGCGAAATTGCTGCGCAACTGTTCCTGATAATCGTCATGCAGGGGCAGCTGCCAGGCGTCGTCGCCGGCAAGTTCCCCGGCAGCGAGCACTTCGCGTGCCAGCGCACCGTCGTTGGCGAACAGGCCGCTGACCACATGCCCCAGTGCGATGACGCAGGCGCCGGTCAGCGTGGCGATGTCGATGACCGCGGCGGGCTGGAAACGCTCGGCATAAGTCAGCGCGTCACACAGGATCAGCCGGCCTTCGGCGTCGGTATTGAGGATCTCGACAGTTTGCCCCGACATGCTGGTGACGATGTCGCCGGGCTTGGTGGCGCGTCCGCCGGGCATGTTCTCGGTGGCGGGAATGATGCCGATCAGGTTCACCGGGAGCTTCATCTCGGCGACGGCTTTGATCGTGCCCAGTACGCTGCCCGCGCCGCTCATGTCGTACTTCATTTCATCCATTTCCGGCGCCGGCTTCAGCGAAATGCCGCCGGTGTCGAAGGTGACGCCCTTGCCAACAAGCACGACAGGTTTCTGGTTCTTCGGGCCGGCACGGTATTCGAGAACGATCAGTTTCGGCGGCTGGCTGCTGCCCTGCGCGACTGACAGCAGCGTATTCATGCCGAGTTTTTCCATGTCGGCGCGCTCCAGCACCTGGATTTTGAGACGGTAGTGTTTGGCGAGCTGGCGCGCCTGATCGGCGAGATAGGATGGCGTGCAGACATTGGCCGGCAGGTTGCCCAGGTCGCGCGCGAGGCTGACGCCGTGCGCCAGCGCAAGACCCTGTGCGAGTCCCGCTGTCGCGCGCTTCTCGTCGCCTTTTGCGTTCACCGCCAGCACGACGCGGCGCAGCGCCGGCACATTTTTTTCCGGTTTGCTTTTCATTTGTTCAAAACGGTAAACGGCTTCGCGCGCGGTTCGCGCGGCCTGCGTGATGCGCCAGGCAATGTCACGGCGGCCTACCGGGAGTTCGGCCAGATGGATTTCGGCATCCGCGGCGCCGGTTTGCGCCAGGGCGTTGATGGCAGCAGTGATCGATTTGCAGAACTGTTTGTCAGCGAACCCGGCCTTCGGGCCGAGTCCGACCAGCAGCACGCGGGCGCTTGCAATGCCGGGTACGTCGTGCAGCACCAGTGTCGTGCCGACGCGGCCGTCCATGTCACCGCGTTCCATGACGCGGCGCAGATAGCCCTTTGCGCTGCGATCCAGCGCGGCTGCGGCGTCGCTGAGTTTGCGATCCGCGTACACTCCAACCACGGCGCAGCCGCTGGCGGCGCGTCCCGGAACGAGAGGTTTTATGCTAAATTCCACGCGTCAACTCCTATGCACAAATTAGTGTTGTCAGTGCCATGATCATCGCTGATTGCCGATGAAGGCTTGTCGATGAGGGATAGTCAATGAAAAGCCCGCTTCTGCGTCGATCGTTGATTATCTGCGGGTTCCCCCTAAAAAGCAAAATGCCGGCATGATTTTCCGATCCTCACTGCTTCGCGAATTCACCACGGCAGCGGTCGCGATATTCCTGGTGCTGCTCGGCATTTCGATCACCACGCAACTGGTACGTTTGCTGGGGCAGGCCGCCAGCGGCTTGATTACTTCCACTGGTGTTGTCGCACTGCTCGGGTTCACGCTGGTCGGCTATCTGCCGATATTGCTGTCGGTGACGCTGTTTATCGCCGTACTGATGACGCTTACCCGCAGCTATCGTGATTCCGAGATGATCGTGTGGTTTGCCAGCGGCGTCGGCCTGACGCGCTGGATTCGTCCGGTGCTGACGTTCGCGTGGCCGTTGATCATGACCATCGCCCTGCTGTCGCTGCTGCTGGCACCATGGGCCGTTGAGAAGTCCGAAGAATTCCGCCGCCAGATGGACAGCCGCGATGACGTGGCTCAGGTGACGCCAGGGGTATTCCACGAGTCGCGGCGCGCCGACCGCGTTTATCTGGTTGAAGAGGTCGCGGGCGCATCGAATCTGGTGGCCAATGTGTTTGTCAGTTCGACGCAGCACGGCAAGCTGGGCGTGATGGTTGCGCAGAGCGGGTTCCAGGAGACGGCGCCCAACGGCGACCGTTTTCTGGTGTTGCAGAGCGGCCGGCGCTATGAGGGCGAGCCGGGCTCTCCGGAGTACAAGATTTTCGAGTTCGGGCGTTATGCCATGCGCATTGAGACCGCGGAAACGGCGATACGTGCTCCAACTACAAAAACGCTTTCCACCTGGGAATTGCTGAGTGATCCGACCCCGCGCAATCTTGGTGAACTGTCATGGCGCGTCGGATTGCCCGCCAGCGCGTTGCTGCTCAGTCTGTTGGCGATCCCGCTGTCCTTTGTCAATCCGCGGGCGGGGCGGTCGATGAACATGATTCTGGCCATACTGGTTTATGTGATCTACAGCAACATGCTGTCGATCATGCAGGCTTCGATTACGCAATCCAGAGTGGATCTGCTGACCGGCATGTGGGGCGTGCATGCCGTAATGCTGTTGCTGTTATTCGGCCTGTTCTACCAGCGCCTGATTCTGGTGTCCTTCTGGCGCCTGATCCGATGAGGACGCTGCGACTCTACCTCGCGCGTGAGGTCGTTCTGGCGACTGCGGTGGTATTTGTTGCGCTGCTGCTGTTATTTGCCTTCTTCGATCTTGTCGAGCAGATGAAAGACCTGGGGCGCGGAGGCTACCAGTTACGGCATATCCTGCTGCATGTGCTGTTGTCGGCGCCGAATCACGTTTATGAACTGTTTCCGATTGCGACACTGATCGGCACGCTGTTCGCGTTGGCGCAATTGGTTGCAAGTTCGGAGTACACAGTGATGCGCTCTTCCGGCGTTTCGGCGGCACGTATGGTGGGCGTGCTGGCATCCATCGGACTTGCCTTCGGAATCATGACATTTGCCGTGGGTGAATTTGTCGCTCCTCCCGCGGAGCAGTTTGCCCAGCGCCTGCGCTCACAGGCCATTTCGGGCATCGTTGCGCAGGAGTTTCGTTCCGGCCTGTGGCTGAAAGACGGCACATCGTTTGTCAACGTGCTGGAAGTGGCGCCGGATGCGAGCCTGAAGGGTCTGCGAATCTATGAATTCGACAAGGACTACCATCTGCGCACGCTGCGGCACGCGGCAAGTGCGGTTTATCAGGGCGCCAATCGCTGGTTGCTGACGGATGTTGCGCAAACCACGTTCGGAAATCCGGGTACCAGTGTAAGCCGGGAGTCGCAGATGACCTGGCAGTCGGTGCTCGAACCGGCGCTGCTGAACGTATTGCTGGTGCGCCCCGACAAGATGTCGGCGTGGAGTCTTTACTCCTACTCACAGCACCTGCGTGAGAACCGGCAGAAGGCGCTGCGCTACGAAATTGCGCTGTGGACCAAGGTGTTCTACCCGTTGGCTGTGGTGGTGATGATGGTGCTGGCGCTGCCTTTTGCCTACTTTCAGGTGCGCCAGGGTGGAGTGGGCGCAAAGATATTCGTCGGGATCATGATTGGACTGGCATTTTATTTTCTCAACCGGTTGTTCGGTCATCTGGGGCTGCTTAACGACTGGCCGCCCTTTGCCAGCGCTGTTGCGCCGACACTGATCTTCCTGTGCGCTGCTGTGGCGATGCTGGCGTGGCAGGAGCGGCGGTGAATGTCGCCGCTCCGCGTTATCCGGCAATGACCAGGCGCGTGCCGGCAATGCGGTCGTGCAGGAATTGTCCGTCGCGATCAATGAATGCCCACAACACGGCAATGCCGAAGCACAAATAGGTTGCAGGCGCGAGGCATGCCCGCAGCACGGCACGCGGGATCGTTACCGCCTTGCCGTCGGTTGTTTCCAGGCGCATGCGCCAGGTTTTCATCGGCAGCGTCTGTCCGCGGTGGTGCCATTGCCCTGCAAAATAACCGATGCAGGCGAGTGCGACCAAAATTTGTGTGATGGTTCGTGCATGATCCGGTGCTGCGAATTGAGATATGGCGGCGGCAACCGCGCCAGCCAGCAGCACCAATGCCGTCAGCAGCAGCAATTCGTAGATCAGACTCAGCAGGCGCCGACCGATGCCCGGGGTGGCCGGGCGCGGAATCACCGCCGCTCAGCCGCCGGGGCTTCGGCAGGCGTGCCCGGGGTTAAGGGTTCGCTGACTGCGGGATCGAACTGCGTTTCAGGTTGCGCCAGCGAACGTTGGTATTCCCGCCATTGCTGGGACATCGTCTTGCGCTGTTCGGGGGTCAGTTTGCTGAGGCGCTGGTAACGTTCACGCGCAGCCTGGCGCTGCTGCGGTGTCAGCGCCGCCCAGTCTTTCATGCGTTTCTGCAACCGCTGCTGCTCGGCGGGCTTCATTTTCGGATAGCGGTCGGCGATGCCGACCCATTTTTTCCGTTGCGCAGCGTCCATGCCGTCCCACTCGGGCGCGAGTGGCACCAGGACTTGCTGCTGCGCTGGTTTGAGTTCCGACCATGCCGGCCGGACGGGTTTAGCGGCCTGCTTGGCAGGCTGTGCGGCAAAGGCTGGTAGCGCGAGGCATAGCCAGACGATCAGCGCGACTGCCGTTTTAGCCATGAATCGAAGCCCTTGTCGAGATAGGCATCGATAGGCAGATCATCCGCCAGCAAACGCGCATCAATGTCGGCCAGTTCATTGCCGCGACCATTGCTGGTTTGCCAGTAAATGATGCCGATCAGACCCAGGATCAAAACTGCGGTGGGTATTACATAGCGCATCCCGCCGGGCGATTGCCCGGCAAGGCGGGATACCATTTGTCCGGCTCCGGCCAGGCTCCAGGCATGGATTTCCCGGTAGCCGGCGAGTGCTTGTTCCCGCGCCGCGGCAAGCTTTGCCAGGGTGCCACCCGGAATGTCGCGGGCGGACTGATCCAGCAGGCGGGAAATCTTCTGCGCGATCTGGTCTTCTTGAAGATTCATAGCTCAATTCCCTGTTTTTTCAGCAATATCGCCAAAGCATGCGTCGCCCGTGAGCAGTGCGTTTTCACGCTACCCTCCGAGCAGCCCATAGCCTTTGCCGTTTCAGCGACATCGAGTTCCTCCCAGTAACGTAGCAT
>JANNHN010000236.1:0-3650 GCA_031404395.1 Betaproteobacteria bacterium | reverse complement strand
GCCGGTTACCAGGGCATGGGCCAGCTCGAAGCCGTGGTGCGCGCACTCAACATCCGCGAAGCCCGCGTCTATGCGCGCACCCGCGACAAGCTTGAACCCTGGTGCAAAAAAATGACGCTCAAACTCGGCATCCCGGTGAATCCCGCCGCTTCCGGTGCGGAAGCGATCAGCGGCGCACAGGTGGTCAACATCATGACCAAATCGGCGACGCCGGTCATCGACGGCGACTGGCTGCAGCCGGGACAACATGTCAATGCTGCCGGCTCCAACGCACTGTCACGCCGCGAAATCGATGCAAAAACCGTGCAACGCGCAACACTCATTACTGTCGATGCACGCGGCACGGCGCGCAATGAATGCGGCGACCTGATTGCTGCGGTCGAAACCGGGCGTCTCAACTGGGACACGCTGACCGAAATCGGCGACGTGATTGCCGGGCGCGCTGCAGGGCGCGCCAACAAAGACGACATCACGCTCTACGAATCGCACGGCATGGGTATCCAGGATGTTTACACCGCGGCCAAACTGGTGGAGCTCGCGCGCAGCGGCAAGGTGGGTACTGCGCTGCCGATGTGACTGTAATTTATTGATTTTATTGATATTTTTATGACTGCCACAGATACAGTGATCGGCTTTGCCGGGATCGGCGCGATGGGCACACCCATGGCCGGTAATCTGGCGCGTGCCGGGTACAAACTGGTGGTGTTTGATCTCAACGCGGCGCGTACCGCAGCGCTGGCCAGTGCCCATGCGGTAACCGTCGCTGCGAATCTCACCGCACTCGGCGCCGCAGCCAACCTCATCATCACCATGCTGCCCGACGGCAAAGCCGTGCGCGCAGCGCTGTGCGGCGAAAATGATAATTTCAAGGATTGCCTGCTCGAGCGCGCAGCAAAAAACACGCTGGTCATCGATATGAGTTCATCGTCCCCGGTCGGCACGCGCGAACTGGGCAAACTGCTCGCCGCACGCGGCACGCCATTCATCGACGCGCCGGTATCGGGCGGCGTCAAGGGCGCAGTTGCCGCGTCGTTGGCGATCATGGTCGGTGGTGACAGAAATATTTTTGATCGCGTCCAGCCGCTGCTCGCCAAAATGGGCAGCCAGTTGTTCCATGCCGGGCCGCTGGGTTCGGGCCACGCCATCAAAGCGTTGAATAATTATGTGTCTGCCGCCGGGCTGGTCGCCGCCTGCGAAGCCATCATTGCCGCCGAACGCTTCGGGCTCGATCCTGCCGTCGCCACCGACATCATCAACGCGTCGAGCGGCATGAACAACACCACCAAAAACAAGATCAGGCAGCACATGCTGTCCGGCACATTCGGCGCGGGTTTCGCCACCAGCCTGATGGCGAAAGACGTGCGCACCGCGCTCGAGGTCGTCGCATCGACCGGCACGCCGGACGATCTCGCACGCCATTGCGCGGTATTCTGGACCGCCGCAGAAGGTGATCTGCCTGCAGGCATGGATCACACTGCGGTCTATAAGTTGCTCAAGGATCGGAAGTAACGATGCACAAGCCGCTGACGCACAAACCGCTCAGCGGTCTGCGCGTGCTCGACATGAGCCGCATCCTCGCCGGCCCGTGGTGCGGGCAACTGCTGGCTGATCTCGGCGCCGAAGTCATCAAGGTCGAACGTCCCGGCAAGGGCGACGACACCCGCGCATGGGGGCCGCCGTTCCTGAAAGACCGCGACGGCCGCGACACCAGCGAGTCGGCGTATTACCTGTGCGCCAACCGCGGCAAGCAGTCGATCACGCTCGATATCGCGCAGCCGGCAGGCCAGGCCATCGCGCGCGAACTGGCGCAGCACGCCGACATCCTGCTGGAGAATTACAAGGTCGGCGATCTCAAACGCTATGGCCTGGATTACGACACGCTGGCGGCGCTGAATTCGCGGCTGGTCTATTGCTCGATCACCGGCTTCGGCCAGACCGGCCCCATGAAAGACCGCGCGGGATACGATTTCATGGTGCAGGGCATGGGCGGATTGATGAGCATCACCGGCGAGCGCGACGCTCTGCCCGGCGGCGGCCCGCAGAAAGCCGGGGTGGCGATTGCCGATCTGATGACCGGCATGTACTCCACGGTAGCCATACTCGCGGCGATCGAAGAACGTCATCGCAGCGGTTGCGGCCAATACATCGATATGGCGCTGCTCGACACGCAGGTCGCCTGGCTCGCCAACCAGAACACCAATTACCTGATCGGCGGCGAAATTCCCAAACGCATGGGCAATGCGCATCCCAATGTTGTGCCCTACCAGACGTTTCCCACCAGGGATGGCGATCTGATACTCGCCATCGGCAACGACGGCCAGTTCCAGCGCTTCTGTGCCGCTGCGGGAATTGCAGAAGTCGCCGCCGATCCGCGTTATGCCAACAACCCGCTGCGCATCGCCAACCGCGACGCTTGCAGCGCAGCCATCGCACCGGTGATGAAATTTAAAACTACTGCGGAATGGGTGGCCGTACTGGAACCGCTGGGCGTGCCCTGCGGCCCGATCCACCGGCTCGACGAAGTCTTTGCCAATCCACAGATCAAACACCGCGGCATGCAGATCGACGTGCCGCATCCGCTGACGGGCAGTGTGCCGCTGGTGGCGAATCCGATCAAATACTCACGGACACCGCTGGCCTACGACGTGCCGCCGCCGTTGCTGTCGCAGCATACCGAAGAGATACTGCGGGAATTGCTCGGCAAGAGTGATGCTGAAATCGCTGCACTGCGTGACGCCGGCATCATCTGAACGCCGACCGCGGTTCCGTTCACTGCAGACCGGAAATCGCCGACTCGTAACGGGATGACGCTTCATCCGGGCCGGCGACGGTAAAACTCAGATCCCGGATCAGACCGTTCTGCAGGCCATAGACCCAGCCGTGCACGGCCAGCGGTTGCCCGCGCTCCCAGGCGTCCCGCACCATCGTCGTCTGGCAGACATTGGCGGCCTGCTCGATGACATTCAATTCGCACAGCCGGTCGCCGCGCCGTGCGACATCATCCACCGCCAGCAGTCTGGCCTCGTGCTTTTGGCGCACGTCCTGCACATGGCGCAACCAGTTGTCGCTGAGCCCGATACGATCACCGCGCAGCGCGGCGCCGACGCCGCTGCAGCCGTAATGGCCGACCACGATGATGTGCTTCACCTTGAGCACATCGACCGCAAACTGGATCACCGACAGGCAGTTGAGATCGGTATGCGTGACGACATTGGCAACGTTGCGATGCACGAACAGCTCGCCCGGCAGCAGATCGACAATTTCATTGGCCGGCACCCGGCTGTCGGAGCAGCCGATCCACAGGTATTCCGGCGACTGCTGGCGCGCCAGTTTCGCGAAAAATTCCGGATCCCGGAGGCGGATCCGCGCAGACCAGGCGCGATTGTTGTCGAACAGTTGCTGCAGCTTTTTCATGGGACGGCACAATGCGAAAAATGAAACTCGCATTTTCTCACGCCTGACACATCAGTAACGCGACTTCAATCCACCCGCGCGCCCGAATCCTTGACGACTTTTGCCCACTTGATGAATTCCGCGCGCAGGTACTGGCTGAATTCCTCCGGCGTGTTGCCGCGGATTTCGAACGCGTCCTGCGCGAGGCGCTGGCGCACGTCGGGCAGCTTCAGCACCGCCACGGTGTCGGCATTGAT
>JANNHN010000235.1:0-3722 GCA_031404395.1 Betaproteobacteria bacterium | reverse complement strand
AATCAGGTCAGCGATGTGGGCGTCGCCGAAGTGATATTCCTGATCGGCGCCAACCCGGTTTCCAATCATCCGGTGGCGGCGACGTGGATCAAGAACGCGGCGAAAAAGGGTGCGAAGCTGATTTATGCCGATCCGCGCCGTTCGGAACTGGCGCGCCACGCCACGCATTATCTGCAATTCAAACCCGATACCGATGTGGCGCTGCTCAACGCCATGATGCACACCATTGTGCATGAGGGGCTGGTGAACCAGGAATTCATAGACTCGCGCACCATCGGCTATGAAGATCTGAAAAAGAACGTCGAGGGTTACAGTCCCGAAGCCATGGCGCCGCTGTGCGGCATACCTGCGGAGAAAATCAGGGAAGTCGCGCGGTTGTACGCGACATCCAAAGCCTCGATGATCCTGTGGGGTATGGGCATTTCGCAGCACGTACACGGCACCGACAACGCGCGCTGCCTGATCGCGCTCACGCTGATGACCGGGCAGATCGGCAAACCCGGTTCCGGCCTGCACCCGCTGCGCGGGCAGAACAATGTGCAGGGCGCGTCGGACTCCGGATTGATTCCCATGGTGTTTCCGGATTATCAGCGTGTCGACAATCCGGAAGCGTTGGCGCGGTTCGAAAAATTGTGGGACGCCAAGCTCGATCCCAAGCCGGGCCTGACGGTGGTGGAAATCATTCACGCCATCCTCGATGACAAGATCAACGGCATGTATGTCATGGGCGAGAATCCGGCGATGTCGGACCCCGACGCACACCATGCGCGCGCGGCGCTGGCCAAGCTGGACATGCTGGTGGTGCAGGAAATTTTCCTGACCGAAACCTGTTATTACGCCGATGTGATTCTGCCGGCAACCGCGTGGCCTGAAAAAGACGGTACCGTCACCAACACCGATCGCATGGTACAGCTCGGTCGCAAAGCGATCGATGCGCCGGGCGAGGCCAAGCCGGACTTGTGGATCATCCAGGAACTGGCGCGCCGTCTGGGTTGCGACTGGAACTACAGCGGCCCCGCCGATGTGTTCAACGAAATGCGCAAAGGCATGAACAGCATTGCCGGCATCACGTATGAGCGGCTGGAGCGCGAGAGCAGCGTCACCTATCCCTGTGAGAAGGAAGGCGATCCTGGACAACCCATTGTTTTTATTGATAAATTTCCAACCCCAACAGGGCGCGCGCGATTCGTGCCTGCGGATATCATTCCTGCCAATGAGCGTCCGGACCAAGGCTATCCGTTTGTGCTCATCACCGGCCGGCAACTCGAACACTGGCACACGGGTGCTATGACGCGGCGCGCGTCCGTGCTGGACGCCATCGAGCCGGAACCGACCGCGCTGATTCATCCGCTGGATCTCGATCAGATCGGCGCAAGAGCCGGCGACGTCATCAGCGTCGCGTCGCGTCGCGGCATTATTTCGTTGTATGCGCGCGCCGACGACGGCACGCCGCGCGGCGCGGTGTTTATTCCGTTTTGTTTTTACGAGGCAGCGGCAAATCTGCTGACCAACCCCGCGCTGGATCCGGTCGGCAAGATTCCGGAATTCAAATACTGCGCAGTCAAAGTCACCAAGGGCGGCGAGCTGACGCCGCGTTCAAGCTACGGCGGCGGGCAGGTGATGGCGCAACTGGCAAAAGCCTAGAACCGGTGCCCGGAACCATATCCAAACATGCCCGCAATGGCGGGCGCATGATTATTTACGTTCAGGAGAAAAGCACCATGGCACTGTCGGACATTGAAATTGCCCAAGCGGCGAAAATGGAGCGCATCGTCAAGATCGCGCAGAAGCTGGGCATTCCGGAAGAACATCTGGTGCCGTATGGCCACACCAAGGCGAAAGTATCGCTCGAATTTGTCGACAGCCTGAAGAACAAGAAAAACGGCAAGCTGATCCTGGTCACTGCAATCAGTCCCACGCCTGCCGGTGAAGGCAAGACGACAACGACCGTAGGCCTGGGCGATGCGCTGAACAAAATCGGCAAAAAAGCCATGATCTGTCTGCGCGAGCCGTCACTGGGACCGGTGTTCGGCATGAAGGGCGGGGCGGCCGGCGGCGGTTATGCGCAGATTGTGCCGATGGAAGACATCAACCTGCATTTCACCGGCGATTTCAACGCCATCGCGCTGGCCAACAATCTGCTCGCCGCGACGATCGATAACCACATACACCACGGCAACGAGCTCGGCATCGACGTGCGCCGCATCACCTGGAAACGGGTGATGGACATGAACGACCGCGCGCTGCGCGACATCACGGTATCGCTCGGTGGTCCGGGCAACGGTTATCCACGCCAGGACGGTTTCGATATTGTCGTCGCCTCCGAAGTGATGGCGATTTTCTGTCTGGCGACTTCGCTGAAGGACCTGAAAACGCGGCTCGGCAACATCGTCATCGGCTACACCCGCGACCAGAAGCCGGTGCGGGCCAGGGACCTCAAGGTCCACGGCGCGATGACCGTGCTGCTGAAGGACGCGCTGGCGCCCAACCTGGTGCAGACGCTGGAGAACAACGCCGCGTTTGTGCACGGCGGTCCCTTCGCCAACATCGCCCACGGCTGCAACACCGTGATCGCCACCCAGACTGCGCTGAAACTGGCCGACTATGTGGTGACCGAAGCCGGCTTCGGCGCTGATCTCGGCGCGGAGAAGTTTGTCGATATCAAGTGCCGCAAGTCGGGCCTGCGGCCGGACGCCTGCGTGATTGTGGCGACCATTCGCGCGCTGAAATACCACGGCGGCGTCGATGTCAAAGAGCTCAACAAGGAAAACCTTGCGGCGCTGGAGAAGGGCGTGGCCAACCTCGAGCGCCATGTCAAGAACGTGCGCGAGAATTACGGGCTGAAATGCGTGGTGTCGATCAACCACTTCACCTTCGACACCGATGCCGAGATCGAGCTGCTGAAAAAGAAAATGGCGCCGCACAGCGTGCCGGTGCTGCTGGCCCGGCACTGGGCCGACGGCGGCGCGGGTGCCGCGGAAGTGGCGAAGACGGTGGTCGAGCTGATTGATAAAGGCGAAAACCAGTTCAAGTTCGTCTATGACGAAAAGCTGCCGCTGTGGGACAAGATGAAAACCATTGCCACCAAGATCTATGGTGCGGCAGATATCACGGCCGACAACAAGGTGCGCACGCAGATCAAAAAGCTGCAGGAAGACGGTTATGGCGAATACCCGGTATGCGTGGCCAAGACGCAATACTCGTTCTCGTCGGATGCCACGCTGCGCGGCGCACCCTCGGGGCACATAATCAGTATCCGCGAGGTGCGGTTGTCGGCAGGCGCCGAGTTTGTGGTCATGGTCTGCGGTGACATCATGACCATGCCGGGGTTGCCAAAAATTGCGTCTGCGGAGAAGATTGACTTGACAGATGAGGGCAAGGTGGTAGGGTTGTTCTGATTTATAAGTGTTTGTTTTTAAATCATAATGGTTATTTTTCCAGGCGCAGACCTGTGCGGTGTCGCATGCGCTGTGCTTGCGTTAACAGTCCAATGGAGTGATAAAAAACATGGAAATGCTGAACGACCCGCTGTTCTGGGCGGCACTAGGCCAGATTACGTTGATCAATATCGTATTGTCGGGCGACAACGCCGTGGTGATCGCGCTCGCGGCGCGTTCGCTGCCGCTGCATCAGCAAAAGCAGGCGGTGATGTGGGGCGCGGGCGCCGCCGTGGTGATGCGGATTCTGCTGACCATTATCGCGGTTGAACTGCTGACATGGCC
>JANNHN010000234.1:0-5594 GCA_031404395.1 Betaproteobacteria bacterium | reverse complement strand
TGATTCAGCGCGCCAGAATTTACCGAACTGCTCCGGCGTATTGCCCACCACGTCGGCGCCCATGGCCGCGATCTTGTCGCGAATCTCGTTCTGCAGCAGCGCCTTGGTGAAATCGCCGTGGATGCGCCCGACGATATCCTGCGGCGTCGCCGCCGGCACCACCAGTCCGAACCAGTTGGTCAGCGCGTAACCGGACACACCCTGCTCGGCAATCGTCGGCACCTCCGGCATTGCCGCGACACGCTGTGGTCCCAGTATGCCGAGCGGCGTGAGTTTCCTGTCGCGGATGTAGGGCATCGCCTGCAACATGCTGTCAAACGTCAGCGACACATGCCCGCCCAGCAGGTCGGCGAAACTCGGACCGCTGCCCTTGTACGGCACATGCGTCAGTTTGACTTTGGCCAATCGCTGGAACAGTTCTCCACCCAGATGCGGCGCACCGCCCGCCCCCGACGACGCGTACGTGATATCGCCGGGCCGCGAACGCTGCGCCAGCGCGATCAGCTGCTTCACGTTTTTTGCCGGCAGCGACGGATGCGCCACCATGATGAAGTGCACGTCCACCACGTGCGTCACCGCAGCGAGATCCTTCAGCGGATCAACGGCCATCTTCGAATAGAGATGCTTGTTGACGGCCAGATTGCCCAGCGTGGCGATGGCCCAGGTATGGCCGTCGGGCGCGGCGCGCGCCGTATATTCCGTGCCGATGATGCCGGCCGCGCCGGCGCGATTCTCGACGATGACCTGCTGGCCGTACTGCGCGGCGAGCTTCGGCCCGACCAGGCGCGCGACGATATCCACGCCGCCGCCCGGCGGGAATGGCACGACGATGCGCACCGGCTTGGTCGGGAAAGTCTGCGCTGCCGCCGCGAATGACACTGCCGCAAGCACCGCACCTGCTGCTGTTTTCAGCATGAAACGCATCATCACTCCTCCGTAATTTTTATATTCGGGCTGCAGCCGCTGTTTTACCCGCCAGCACCCGCTCTGCCTGCCATGCGGTAGCTTTTATTGACGACCATACCGGCTTGCCGAATTCGCGCTCAAGCCCGCCCATGATGTCTTTCGTCGACAACTGCGAGCAGGCAATGAACATTGCGTCGGCGTCGGGCGTCATGGTCTCGCGCGCCAGCACGGTGATCTGCGCCGGTGTGATGGCCGCCAGCTCGTCCGTGGTTTCAGCCTTGAAACTGGCGAGTTTCAGCACCGTGATGCCGGATTGCTCCAGATAGGCGCGCAGCCGCTCGTTGACCAGATCGAGGTAGGGCGTCACCACCGCAATGCGTTTCGCGCCGATGTGGCGCAGCACCGCAATCATCGCGCCGGCAGTAGTCACCACCGGCTTGCCGGTGATTTTCGTGAGTGCAGCCTGGATTTCCGCGTCGCGCGCCGGGCCGCCGATGAATCCCGCTGCCGTGCAGCCATAGGCGACGATGTCGGTCTGATTGCGATCGTAGCTCCTGGCAAGCTCCAGCGCCTGCGCAACATAGGCGGGGATTTCTGCCGGGCCGAGCAAACCCTTGCCGCGCGGAATGCGCAACGTACGACATTGTGCGCCGGGCAGCCAGTCGAGCAGTTCCGGCTCCATGGTCGTGTTATTGGCGGGCACCATCAACCCAAGTTTCACCGACATCAACTCTCCTCCGGGAACGGGTGCGGTGTTGACATTCTAGCGCGTGGCACGCCCGGCTACCCCGCCTGCTGCTTCCTGATCAAACACTGCAACAACCCCCGCTGCGCCTCGCTCAATCCCGGCGCCGCATCGTCCGGCGCCCAGTGCCGTTTGAACGCTGCCACCGCCGCTTCAAGGCGCGAGACCTCGTAGCCGAGTGCGGCGAGCAGCGTCGCATCAGCCATGCCCGCGGGCGCAGCATCAAAAGGCGGATCGCACCACAGCCCGAAACCCGCAGCCGCCAGCCGCGGCCACGGGAACAGCGCACTGGGATCCACCTTGCGCCCCGGCGCGACGTCGCCGTGGCCCAGCACGTTCGCTGCGGGAATGTTCCAGCGCGCCTTCAGGTCCGCGAGCAGCGTGAGCAGGGTCACGATCTGCGCATCGGCAAAAGGCTCTTTGCCGTTGTTATCGAGCTCGATGCCGATCGACGACGAATTGATGTCGCGGTTGCCGCCCCAGTACGAATCGCCGGCGTGCCAGGCCCGCTTCAACTCATCCACCAGATAAACAATCTTCCCGTCGCGCGCAATCAGGTAATGCGCGCTCACCTGAGTGATGCGGCTGGTCAGCGTAGTGATCGCCTCATCAGCAGTGTCATTGGTCGTGTGATGGATGATCACGTAATGGGGACGCCGCTCGCCGACATTCGGCGAGGGGCGCACCTCCACCGGCAGCGCGGTGTAAACAGGCAACCCCGCGCATGCGGCAAGCAGCAGCGCTGCCGCGCACAGCACCTTAGAACGCCTAATAAAATGAGCGGGGCCGCCGTTCATGGTTCGACAGGCTCACCACGAACGGCTCTCAAAATGACCGTTCGCCCTGAGCTTGTCGAAGGGTGAGTGATCATTTTGTCAGGCTCTCTTATATAACAGCATCCGTCAACGCCACTCAGGTTCATACCCTTCCACGCCCCGTCCATTGCATTCAGTTACTGTACCACGGGCGCCACCTGTTACCCTGTGCGCATGACCATGCACCACCCACAGCGCGATGACATGCGCGCGATCTCACGCGACTGCCTCAATGACCTGCCAGTACATCGCTACGACGGCCCGATATCCTTCGTCGATACCCCTGCGCTGCTCTTCACCGCCTTGACCGACATCCGCACCGAGCGCGTCGTCGGCTTCGACACTGAAACGCGCCCGGCTTTCCACAAGGGTGAAAGCTACCTGCCGAGCCTCGTCCAGGTCGCCACTGCCCGCATGGTGTACATTTTTCCGCTGCGTTACCCCGATACCCACAGCTTACTCGCCGAGATGCTGGATGCGCCGGGCACCGCCAAAGCCGGTGTCGCAGTCGCGCATGATCTGCGCACGCTGAAACAGGTTTTCCCGTTCACCGAAAAAAGAATTGTCGATCTGGGCATCGTCGCCAAGCGCAATAATTACGGGCAAAGCGGCGTGCGCAACCTGGCCGGGATATTCCTCGGCTTTCGCATCCCCAAGGGCGCGAAAACCACCAACTGGTCCGCGCCGCATCTCACCGCGGCGCAGATCATCTACGCCGCGACCGATGCATGGGTATGCCGGGAGCTCTATCTCAAATTCGAGGCGGACGGGCTGGTGCGGTAACTGCGTGTTATTCGATGCTCCAGTGATCAGAACCCGTAGGGCGGGAGGAGCAACGCGTATCCCGCCGTTCAGTGTTGAACCCGGAAGGCGGGACCCGCCCCGAAGGAAGTCCCCTTGGGGGCGTTTCACTCCTCCCGCCCTACGGATTTTTGCATCCAGCATTTTGCTTGGCCCGGGTGCAACGCAATCCGCGGAACACCACGCCCGCGATTTTGACCTGGCGCAATTTCCCACGGATCAACGAGCGCTAAAGTCGCGCCATGCCCCTCCCCGAGAACAAGATGAGCCGCGACGGCGTGACCACCGTCACACTGGTCATACTCTGCCAACTGGTTCACGGCATCAGTTTCAGCGCAATGCCGCTGCTGCTGCCGTTGATCCGCGAAGATCTGCACATCAGCTACACCCAGGCCGGGCTGCTGTCGGCAGCAGCGACTCTCAGCTATGCCCTGGGCCAGATCCCCGCCGGTTTCCTGGCGGACCGCTACGGCCCGAAAAATCTGTTTTTCATCGGACTGCTGGGCTGGTCGGCATTTTCACTTTGCCTCGGGCTGGCCCACGCGTTCTGGCTGGCGATCGCCACGCAACTGCTTGCCGGCGGCTTCCGCGCGCTGCTGTTTGCGCCGGGCATGACGCTGCTGGCGTCGTGGTTCCCGTCGGAACGCCGCGCCACCGCAATGAGCCTCTACATGCTGGGTGGCTTCGCCGGCACCATCGTACTCTCGCTTGCCGGCCCGCTGCTCTCCGCGCTGTACGGCTGGCGCGCCGCGTTCATGTTTTTCGCCGCGCTGGGTATCGCCGCCGCCTTCGTTTACCAGCGCATGGCGCGTGAGAAACCGCGCACCCCGCCGGTGCGGCACCCGGCACTCACCGACGTCCTCCAGCTCTTCCGTTATCCGATCATGTGGGTGTGCAGCGGGCTGCAGTTTGTGCGCTTCACCGTGGTCACCGCGTTCATGGTCTGGCTGCCGTCGCTGCTGGTGGTGGATCGCGGCCTCTCGGTGCAGACCGCAGGCCTGATCGTGGCCATGAGCGCGGCCTTCGCTGCGCCGTCGAACACGCTGGGCGGCTACGTCTCCGACCGCCTGCGCAACCCGCCGCGGATCATCGGCGGCGCGCTGCTGGTACTCGCCTGCACATCCACGCTGCTGGTCGTCGTCGAATCGATGCCGCTGCTGCTGCTCGTCATCGCGGTCAACTCAATATTCCTGCAGTTCTACTTCGGGCCGCTGTTCCTGGTACCCATGGAAGTGCTGGGGTCACGCATTGCCGGCACCGCAACCGGATTCAGCAACCTGTTCGCCAACATCGGTGGTTTCCTGACCGCCTATACGCTGGGCGTGGTCAAGGACCGGTATGGAAGCTTCACCTGGGGATTTGTCGGCATCAGCGTGATATGCCTGACCGGCGTTGCGCTGGCCGCAGTGCTGGCGCGCATGCGCGCCAAAGCGCTTTCTGGTAACCAGGTGATTCAGTAATCAAGTAATTAGGGAAACGCTGAATAAGTGGATTCCGCTCATGGCTCGACAAGCTCACCACGAACGGAATCAACAACTTACCGTTCGTCCTGAGCCTGTCGAAGGACTTGTTCAGCGCTTCCTTAGGTGATTAAGCGCCACCGCCCTAATCACCTAATCACTGAATCACCTAATCACCGCCTCTAAGCTTCTCCGCCCCCCGGGTTCTTCAGCCCGCCTGCGCAGATTCCTCAAGGGCACGGATCATCCGGTGCAATTGATCACCGGTGATGAGCTCGATGGCAATGCGGTTTTCAGCCACAAACTTGCGCGCCTCGTTGGTAAACGATCCGGAGGTCACCACAAACGCGCCGGCTGCGCCCTCGGCCGCCGTGATGCCGCAGATTTCGCGCACCACGGTCACGCCGACACGCTGCACCCGCCAGTGCTTGCATTGCACCAGATAGCGGTCGTCGCCGATGCGCGCCACCAGATCGACGCCGCCGTCGGGTGAACTGTCGCCGCGATGCTGAACATTAAAACCCTTGCGCCGGAAAAAATCACCGACCAGATATTCGAAATCACGCCATGACAGCATCTCCAGCACATCCTGGCCGCGCTCTGCAGCGACATCCGCATAATTCCTGCGCTGCCGGTAGCGGTTCCATGCGGGTATCACTGCAGCCGCAAAAAACACCGGCGGGAGTACGTATTGCAGCACCGCGGCCAATCCGCGCAGCAGCCCTTTGATAACCGCTGCCGCAACCATGCCGCTGCCGGTTGCTGCGGTGATTTCCATCACGGCGATCTGGTGAAAAACGAAATACGAAACGGGCGTCATCGCCACGCCCGCCCACCACGGCAAGCGGGCGACGATATCAATAATTT
>JANNHN010000233.1:0-7426 GCA_031404395.1 Betaproteobacteria bacterium | reverse complement strand
CTGATACTGATGCGCCACATTCAGCATGCGCGCCTCGTCAAAATAATTGCCGATGATCTGCAACCCGACCGGCAATCCTCCACTGTCGAAACCGCAGGGAATCGACATGCCGGGCAACCCCGCGAGATTCACCGCGATGGTGTAGATGTCGGACAAGTACATCTGCACCGGATCATTGCTTTTCTCACCGATGCGAAACGCCGTGGTCGGACTGGTCGGCCCCATGATGACGTCGCATTGATTGAAGGCTTCGGTAAAATCCTGCGCGATCAGCCGCCGCAGTTTCTGCGCGCGTATGTAATACGCATCGTAGTAACCGTGAGACAACACGTAGGTGCCGATCAGGATGCGGCGCTTGACCTCGGCGCCAAATCCTTCGGCGCGGGTGCGTTTGTACATGTCGAGCAGATCGGTGTATTCCGCCGCGCGATGACCATAACGCACGCCGTCGAAGCGCGACAGGTTGCTCGAGGCTTCTGCCGGCGCCAGCACGTAGTACACCGGTACTGACAGGCCCATGTTGGGCAGGCTGATATCAACAACGCTCGCGCCCAGTTTTTTATACTCAATCACTGCTGCCTCGACGGCACGCTGCACATCGGGCGCCACGCCCGCAGCAAAAAACTCCTGCGGCAGACCGATGCGCAACCCTTTGAGCGGGCTGGCGAGATCGCGCCGGTAGTCTTCGGCGGGACGTTCGAGACTGGTCGAGTCGCGCGAGTCATGTCCGGCCATCGTGTTCAGCAACAGTGCGAGGTCTTCGGCGGTGTGCGCCATCGGCCCGGCCTGATCTAGGCTGGAAGCGAAAGCAATCATGCCGTAGCGCGACACCACGCCGTAGGTTGGTTTCAGACCGCAGATTCCCGTCAGCGCCGCAGGCTGGCGGATCGAGCCGCCGGTGTCAGTACCGGTGGCTGCGGGCGCGATGCGCGCCGCGACCGCCGCAGCAGACCCACCGGAGCTGCCGCCGGGCACGCAGTCGCGCTGCCAGGGATTGCGCACCGGGCCGAAGTAAGAAGTCTCGTTGGACGAACCCATCGCGAACTCGTCCATGTTGGTCTTGCCCAGCGTCACCATGCCGGCTGCGTTGCAACGTTCAACCACATGCGCGTCGTACGGCGCGACAAATTTCTCCAGCATCCGCGAACCGCAGGTGGTCCGCCAGCCGCGGGCGCAGAAAATATCCTTGTGCGCAATCGGCAGCCCGGTCAGCGGCCCGTCTTGTCCCGCAGCGCGGCGCGCATCAGCGGCGCGCGCCTGCGCCAGACTGCGCTCCGGATCGACGGTAACAAAACAGCCGAGGTCTTTATTTAACTTGTTGATTTTATTGATATATTCCTGCGTCAATTCAACGCTGGAACAAGCCTTGGCTGCAAGCTGGGCAGCAAGTTCGGTAAGAGTGGTATGGGCCATGGCGCTACCGCAGCCGCGCCGAGGGCGCGGGCCGGGATTCGTTTACTCGATCACCTTGGGAACCAGGTAGAGGCCGGTACCGGTATCGACTTCCGGCGCTACCGACTGGAACAATGCGCGCTGATCGCCCTCGGTCACCACATCCGGACGCAGGCGCAGTACCAGATCCTGAGCATGGGACATGGGCGCTATGCCCGCAACATCGACAGCCTGCATCTGTTCGATCAGGCCGAACACGCGCGTCAGTTGCGCCAGCGTGGCCGCGGCTTCGGCTTCGTCAACCGCGATCCGCGCCAGATGTGCAACGCGCCGTACATCATCGAGCGTCAACGCCATGTGCAGAGCGAAAAAACCTTAAAAACAGGGGCCGTGTAGGGTATCATATTGGCGCGCCTGCGGGCACCAAAATCCTTTAATACGAAAGACCTTATGTTCGGTTTCCTGAGCGGTTACTTTAACGACGATCTTGCCATCGATCTGGGCACTGCGAACACGCTGATCTACGTGCGCGGCAAAGGCATCGTGCTCGACGAACCCTCCGTTGTAGCGATCCGCCAGGAAGGCGGACCGAACGGCAAGAAAGTCATCCAGGAAGTCGGCCTTGCCGCGAAACAGATGCTGGGACGCACGCCGGGCAACATCACAGCAATCCGTCCGATGAAAGACGGCGTCATTGCCGACTTCATTATCACCGAGCAGATGATCAAGCAGTTCATCAAGCGCGTACACCAAAACCGGTTTTTTTCGCCTTCACCGCGTATCATCGTCTGCGTGCCCTGCGGTTCGACCCAGGTCGAACGCCGCGCGATCCGCGACGCCGCAATCGGCGCCGGCGCTTCGCGTGTTTATCTGATTGAAGAACCCATGGCGGCGGCCATCGGCGCCGATCTGCCGGTGGGCGAGGCGACCGGCTCGATGGTGGTGGATATCGGCGGCGGCACCACGGAAGTCGGCGTCATCTCGCTGGGCGGCTTGGTGTACAAGGGCTCGGTGCGTGTCGGCGGCGACAAGTTTGATGAAGCGATCATCAACTACATTCGTCGCAACTACGGCATGCTGATCGGCGAAACCACCGCTGAGAATATCAAGAAAGAGATTGGCTCCGCATTCCCCGGCTCCGAAGTCCGCGAAAAAGAAGTCAAAGGCCGCAATCTCGCCGAAGGCATTCCGCGCAGCTTCACCATATCCAGCAATGAAATTCTCGAGGCGCTGACCGATCCGCTGAACAGCATCGTCTCGGCGGTGAAATCGGCGCTGGAACAAACACCGCCGGAACTCGCGGCAGACATCGCCGAAAAAGGCATGGTGCTCACCGGCGGCGGCGCGCTGCTGCGCGACATCGACCGGCTGCTGATGGAAGAAACCGGATTGCCGGTGATCATCGCCGAGGATCCGCTGACCTGCGTCGTGCGCGGCTCGGGCAAGGCGCTGGAAAAACTCGAACACCTTGGCAGCATCTTTGCCAACGACTGATGCTGCAACCTTTGGCCTGCGTTCTCACACAAGCCCGTCCGGTTGATTTTTGAGATGACGTTGCCGCATCCACGTGCCGCGCCGCGCAGCACGTTCGTTTTAAACGGATCCAAATCGATGTCCACGGGGTAGCGCCTGATGGAACACACACCGCCGCCGCTCTTTCGCACCGGGTCGACGCCGCTGGCGCGGCTGATGATTTTCTCGATGCTGTCCGCAGTCGTGCTGATCGCGGATGCACGCTTCAATCATCTCCAGACGCTGCGCCAGGTCGTCGCGGTCGTCGTCTATCCTTTACAGAAACTTGCCGCGGCGCCCGACGCCATCGGCAGTCGCATTTCCGATTTTTTTGTCACCCACAGCGCGTTGCGTCACGACAATCAGCAGTTGACCGAACGCAATCTCGAGTTGTCGCGTTCCGCGCAATTGACCGAAGCGCTACGCAAGGAAAACATCCACTTGCGCGGGCTGCTGGGCGCGCGCACACGAGTGGCGGCGCCGACGATGGCAGCGGAGATCATTTACGCCGCGCGCGACCCGTTCTCGCGCAAGGTCATGATCGACCAGGGGCTGCAGGGCGGTATTGAAGCCGGCCGCCCGGTGATCGACCACATCGGCGTGATCGGCCAGGTTACCCGCGTCTATCCGTGGCTGTCCGAGGTCACGCTGATCACCGACAAGGGCCATCTGGTTCCCGTACTCAATGTGCGCACCGGTTTGCGTGCGGTACTGTCCGGGACCGGCGACGACGGCAAGCTGGAATTGCGCTTCATTCCGCTGACTGCGGACTTCCTGATCGGCGACCAGCTGGTGACATCGGGCATCGATGGCGTCTATCCACCGGGGCTGCCGGTCGCGGAGGTTACCCACGTCGAGCGCAATACCGAATATCTGTTCGCCAGTATCGCCTGCAAACCAATAGCCGGTGTCCATGCCCACGCACAGGTACTGGTGCTGGGTCCACTGCCCGTGCTGCCCGAACGCCCGCAGGACGATGCCAAAGACGTACCGCAGAAAAAGCGGAAACGCCTATGATGCCGGCCAGCTCAATGTCGCGACAGGAACTGCTGTTGCCGGTCAGGCCGGGGTTCATCCTTGTTACGCTGATCATCGGGCTGCTGATCAACTTCCTGCCCTGGTCGGGCTGGGCACTGTGGGTACGCCCGGATTTTGTCGCACTGATCGTGCTCTACTGGTGCATCGAAGAACCGCGGAAACTCGGCTTCTTTGCGGCGTGGTGTCTCGGGCTGCTGATGGATGTCTCCGAGGGCAGCTTGCTCGGGCAGCATGCGCTCGCCTACTGCATCCTTGTTTATATCGGCATCGCACTGCATCGCCGCGTGCAGCGGTTCTCGATGGCCCCGCAGGTTATGCACGTTATTCTGCTGCTGCTGTTCATCGATCTGGTGACACTGCTGGTGCGCACGCTGGGCGGCGCCGAGTTTCCCGGCTACACCTATTTTCTCGGCAGCTTCACGGGTGCCGCCCTGTGGCCCGTCCTGTCACACCTGCTGAAACTGCCGCAACGTCCGCGCCCCGACCCCGACCGTGTCTGATTTTGCGATCAACCCCGGTGTCGAGATCCGCGACTCGGAGCGCGAACTGGAGAAATTCCGCTGGCGACTGGCGCTGCTCGGAATATTCGTGCTGTCCATGTTCTCGCTGCTGTTTTTGCGCTTTTTCTATCTGCAAATCTTCCAGCATGGCCATTACAGCACGCTGGCCGAAGCCAATCGCATCTCGGTGCAGCCCATCGCACCGCACCGCGGCATCATTGTCGATCGCAATGGCGTCACGCTCTCCCATAACTACTCGGCATACACGCTGGAAATCACGCCGAGCAAGGTGCAGGATCTCGAAGCGACCATAGACGGCCTCGCTGCCATGGTCGAAATTTCGCCCCGTGACCGTCGCCGTTTCCGCAAACTGCTCGAAGAAAGCAAACGCTTCGAAAGTCTGCCGATCCGCACCCGGCTCTCTGACGAGGAAATCGCGCGCTTCGCGGCGCACCGTTACCGTTTCCCCGGCGTCGAAGCCAAGGCGCGATTGTTCCGTCAGTATCCGCAGGGCGAAATCTTTTCGCATGTGGTCGGCCACATCGGCCGCATCAACCAGCGCGAAATCGAACAACTGGAAGAGGAAGGGCGGCTCGCCAACTACCGCGGCAGCGACTACATCGGCAAAACCGGGCTCGAACAAAGTTATGAAAAATTCCTGCACGGCACCACGGGGGTCGAGGAAGTCGAGGTTGATTCCGGCGGGCGGGCGGTACGCACACTGTCACGCACGCCGCCGGTATCCGGCAACAATCTGGTGCTCAATCTGGATGCCGGCCTGCAGGAAGTGGCCTACAACGCCTTCGGCAACCGCCGCGGCGCATTGGTGGCCATTGATCCCGCCACCGGCGGCATCCTGGCCTTCGTCAGCAAGCCCGGATTTGATCCGAATCTTTTTGTGGACGGCATCGACCCGCAGAGCTGGGCAGAACTGAACGGTTCCCCGGACAAACCCCTGCTCAACCGCGCTGCCGCCGGCACCTATCCGCCGGGCTCGACATTCAAGCCCTTCATGGCGCTGGCCGCACTGTTCTACGGCAAACGCACGCCACAGCAAGCCATCAGCGATCCCGGTTACTACAATTTCGGCGGGCACCGTTTTCGCGACGACAAGGTCGGCGGCCACGGCATGGTCGATATGTACAAGTCCATAGTCGTGTCCTGTGATACCTACTACTACATCCTGGCGAACGATCTCGGCATCGATCCGCTGTCCCGCTTCATGGCGCTGCTCGGGCTCGGCAGCCGCACCGGCATCGACATCGCCGGCGAATCGGCGGGTGTGCTGCCATCGACGGAATGGAAAATGCGCCGCTTCAGGCAAAAATGGTACGCCGGCGAAACCATCAGCGTCGGCATCGGCCAGGGTTACAACAGCTACACGCCGTTGCAACTCGCTTCGGCCATCGCCACCATTGCCAACGACGGGGTGATGTACCGGCCGCACATCGTGAATTACATCGAGAACATCCGCACCCGCGACCGCCAGCCGGTCGAACCCGCGGCGTTGCGCAACATCGGTGTCAAGCAGGAGCACCTCGACGTCATCAAGAACGCATTGGTCGGCGTCAACAAGGAAGGCACCGCGGCGCGCGCCTTCGCCGGAGCACTCTACGTCAGCGCCGGCAAAACGGGCACCGCGCAGGTAATCGCCATCAAACAGGGTGAGAAATACGTCGAAAGCCGCGTCGCCGAGCAGCACCGTGACCATGCGCTGTTCATCGCCTACGCGCCTGCCGACAAGCCGCGCATTGCGCTTGCCGTCATCGCCGAAAACGCGGGCTTCGGCGCACGCGCCGCCGCGCCGATTGCCCGGCAGGTCCTCGATTATTACCTGCTCGGCAAAACCCCTCTTCAGTCGGCCAAGGACGACTGACGTCATGCATCCGATCGTCCTGCGCTTTTCACGTTTCGCAAGCCGCCATGTGGACGGCGTGCTGCTGTCGGCCGTGCTGCTGCTGATGTTCACCGGCCTGATCGTCCTGCTCAGCGCATCAAACGGCAGCTTCGCCCGGGTCTCCGCGCAATTGGTGAACATGCTGGTGGCCCTGGGTATCATGTGGGTGTTTGCGAACATCCCGCCGCATTACCTGATGCGCCTCGCACTGCCGGTATTCCTCGCGGGCTGCGCGCTGCTCCTCGGCGTCGCGCTGTTCGGCGATGTCGTCAACGGCGCGCGGCGCTGGCTGCACATCGGCGTCACCCGCATCCAGCCGTCGGAACTGATGAAAATTGCCGTGCCGCTGATGCTGGCGTGGTATTTCAACCGCCACGAAGCGTCGCTGAAGCTGCGCAACTACCTCGTCGCCGCGCTGATGCTGATACTGCCGGTCGCGCTGATCGCGCGCCAACCCGATCTCGGCACGGCCTTACTGATCATGGCGAGCGGCTGCTACGTGATCTTCCTCGCCGGCCTGTCCTGGCGCGTCATCATCGGACTCGCTGTTGCCGGCCTCACCAGTCTGCCGTTTCTGTGGTCGGCACTGCATGACTACCAGCGCCAGCGTATCCTGACGCTGTTCGATCCGTCTGCGGATCCGTTGGGAACGGGTTACCACACCATACAATCCACCATCGCCGTAGGCTCCGGCGGATTCTTCGGCAAGGGCTGGATGCGCGGCACACAAACACATCTGGACTTCATTCCGGAACGCACCACGGATTTCATATTCGCCGTCTATGCCGAAGAGTTCGGCCTGCTCGGCACCGCGGTGCTGCTCGGGCTGTTTCTGTTCGTCATCGCCCGGGCAATGGTCATCACCGCCAATGCCCCGTCACTGTTTGCACGGCTGCTCGCCGGGGCCATCACGCTGACTTTCTTCACCTATGCCTTCGTCAACATGGGCATGGTCTCCGGCATCCTGCCCGTGGTGGGTGTGCCGCTGCCGCTGATCAGTTACGGCGGCACCTCGCTGGTATCGATCTGCGTGGGTTTCGGTATCCTGATGAGCATCAATACCCACAAAAAACTGGTGCAGACGTGA
>JANNHN010000232.1:0-5717 GCA_031404395.1 Betaproteobacteria bacterium | reverse complement strand
TGAAGCGGTACTTGCTGGCGGGCGCAGATCCGGCAGCCGTTGTTTTCTGGCTCGCGCAATTCCCAATGAATGCGGCGGTCCCCGCCTGGGGTTGATTGTCGGACGGAAGGCTGCGCCGCGCGCCGTGGATCGCAACCGGGTTAAACGATTGACGCGCATTGTGTACCAGCGGATGGCTGCTGAACTCGGTGCGATGGATGTGGTGGTGCAATTGAGAGGCAGCCCGCGCAGTCGTGATAACGCGGATTTGTTCAAGGAACTGGAAGAGTTGTTGCGCGGCCTGCTTGGGCCCGATCGCAAATAGCCTCCTGCGAAGAAGATCATGGATACACAAAGACTCGTACTCTTTTTCGTTTTTACGATGTCCGTGTTTCTGCTGTTTGAATCCTGGCAGCGCGACCAGCGCGCGACAGCGCCACCGCCTGCTGCGGTCTCTGCTGTGCCCGCACCCACCCCCCCCGCTGCGCCTCCTGCCCAAGGGGTATCAACGGTTCCAACCCCCAGCGTCGTGCCGGCACCGCAGCCCGCGACACCGCCGGCCGCTGTTGCAGCGACCGAACAAGGACGGGTCATCAAAGTTGAGACCGATCTTTATCGCGCCCAGATCAGCACCACGGGCGGCGATCTGGTCAGCCTGGAACTGCTCAAGCATGACGGCACACTGGATCGGAAAAAGCGGTTTGTGCTGTTTGCCCGTTCCGGCGAGCAGGTGTACATGGCCCAGTCCGGACTGATCGGCAGCAACCTGCCCAACCACCAGACGTCGTACACCACATCAGCCGCCGAGTACCGGCTGGCCGACGGTACGACCGAACTGGAAGTGCGGCTGGAGGCGACTGGTACTGCAAAATCCGCGAAAACCTATCGCTTTCACCGCGGCAGTTATGTCATCGATGTTGCGCATGAGTTGACCAATACCGGGGACCAGCCCATCGAGCCGTTTGCGTACTTCCAGCTGGTGCGCGATGCCAAACCACCCGAAGGCGATTCGGCGATGGTTCCCACCTACACCGGTGTCGCGGTTTACACGGATAAAGAGAAATTCCAGAAGGTTGCTTTCCCCGATATCGAGAAGGGCAAGCTGCCGTACCCGAAAAATGCCAACGACGGCTGGATCGGCATTTTGCAGCACTATTTCCTCAGCGCCTGGTTGCCGAAAAGCGGTACGCCGCGTGAGTACTACACGCGGCAATTGCCCCAGGGTTTGTTCGCTGCTGGCGTTATAGTTCCGGGCGGCGCTTTGGCCCCCGGAGCCAGCGCAACACTGACGATGCCGCTGTATGCCGGACCCCAGGAACAGGAGAAGCTCGCCGCGCTGGCGCCGGGTCTTGATCTGGCTGTGGACTATGGCTGGCTGACGGTGATCGCGGCGCCGCTGTTCTGGGTGTTGCAGTGGATTTATGGCTGGGCCGGTAACTGGGGCGTGGCCATCATCATTCTGACCATACTCATCAAACTGCTGTTCTATCCGCTGTCCGAAGCCAGCTATCGTTCCATGGCCAAGATGCGCGTGGTGGCGCCGAAGCTGCAGCGGCTGAAAGACCAGTTAGGCGATGATCGCCAGCGCATGCAGCAGGCGATGATGGAGTTGTACAAGGTCGAGAAAATCAATCCACTCGGCGGTTGTCTGCCGATCGTGATCCAGATCCCCGTATTCATTGCGCTCTATTGGGTGCTGCTGGGCAGCGTGGAACTGCGTCAGGCACCGTTCGCGCTGTGGATTAATGACCTGTCCGCGCAGGATCCGTGGTTCATCCTGCCGATCCTGATGGGCGCAACGATGATCATTCAGACCCGGCTCAATCCGGAACCGCCGGATCCGGTGCAGGCGAAAATCATGAAGATCATGCCGATTGTTTTCAGCATTTTCTTTTTCTTCTTCCCCGCCGGACTGGTGTTGTACTGGCTCGTCAACAACGTCCTCTCTATTGCCCAGCAGTGGCATATCACCCGGGCGATGGAGCTCGCGGCAAAGCAGACCAGCCGCAAGTCATAATACGCGGCGCTATACTCGCCGCGCATGATTCATCGTGATGTCATTGCGGCGATCGCTACTGCACCAGGGCGCGGCGGTATCGGCGTGGTTCGCGTTTCAGGCAACGCGCTGCAGGCATATGCAGCGCGACTGATCCCGCGCACACTGACGCCGCGCCACGCCGCGTACACGCCGTTTCTCGATGCTGCCGGTCAGGCCATCGACGAGGGGCTCGCGCTGTTTTTTCCGACACCTCATTCATACACCGGCGAAGACATACTCGAGTTGCACGGGCACGGCGGGCCGGTGGTGCTGCAACAACTGCTGCAGCGTTGTCTGGAGTTGGGTGCGCGTCTGGCGCGCCCGGGGGAATTCACTGAGCGCGCGTTTCTCAATGGCCGCATGGATCTGGCGCAGGCGGAGGGCGTGGCGGATCTCATCGCAGCGTCCACGGCGCTGGCGGCGCGCGCGGCGCTACATTCATTGCAAGGACAGTTTTCTCAATTAATTCAATTACTTAGTAACGACATCGTGCGTTTGCGAGCACTCCTTGAAGCAACGCTGGATTTTCCCGAGGAAGAAGTTGAATTTCTGACTGCTGGGCGCGCCGAGCAGCAACTTGAGACCATACGTGAGCAACTCGCGACTACGCTTGCAGCAACCCGGCAAGGCAGCGTATTGCGCGATGGCATTCAAGTAGTGCTGGTCGGCGAGCCCAATGTCGGTAAATCCAGCCTGCTGAACCGCCTAGCCGGAGAGGATGTGGCTATTGTGACAGCCACGCCCGGCACGACCCGGGACGCTTTGCGCCTGCAGATTGATCTGGGGGGGGTGCCGGTGCATGTGATCGATACTGCTGGCTTGCGTGAAACCGAGGATCCGATCGAGCGTTTGGGTATTGCGCGGACTTGGGCGGCGATCGAAAAGGCAGATCTCGCACTGTTGATCGAAGATGCTTCTGCGGAGGCCGGCGGATCCAATCAGCACATCATTGACCAACTGCCCGTTGGTCTCGACCGAATCCGCGTTGTTAACAAAATAGATTTAGCAGGCGCCCAAAGCCGCCACACACGCAGCAGTACCGGCATGGAAGTCTGGGTGTCGGCACTGACCGGTGCAGGGTTCGCTGACCTGCAACAGGCCATCTGGGAGCAGGCCGGCTGGCAACCGTCCGGAGAGGGCGTATTTACGGCCCGCGCGCGCCACATTGAGGCCCTGCAGGTGGCGGAGCGACATCTGGCGACCGCCGCATCGTTGGGCAATCGCCTTGAACTGTACGCCGAAGAACTGCGCTTGGCACATGAAGCGCTGGGGCGAATTACCGGAGCGTTCAGCGCTGATGACTTGCTGGGTGAGATTTTTTCGAAGTTCTGCATCGGCAAGTAGCCACAAGCGGGGGTCTTGTTTCACGTGGAACAAGACCAAGCCCATGTCAGTGTCTGGTTTCACGTGAAACATGCAGCAAGTCGGTTCAGCTTCTTTGTGAACTGGATTTAAGCTATCATGCGCGCCCGTACCTGTGTGCCTGCTGACTTTGTTTGGTGCGCCGCAAAAATGACGCAACCCATTGAAAAATTTGAAGTAATTGTAATCGGCGGCGGCCATGCTGGCACCGAGGCGGCACTGGCCAGCGCACGCATGGGCCGCCGTACGCTGCTGTTGACCCACAGTATTGAGACCCTGGGTCAGATGTCCTGCAATCCATCGATCGGCGGCATCGGCAAGGGGCACCTGGTCAAGGAAGTCGATGCGCTGGGCGGCGCCATGGCGGCAGCCACGGACGAAGCCGGCATCCAGTTCCGTATTCTCAATTCACGCAAGGGGCCTGCCGTGCGCGCGACGCGGGCACAAGCCGACCGCGTGCTGTATCGCGGCGCCATACGCAGCCGCATCGAGAACCAGCCCTGTCTGTCGGTCTTCCAGCAAGCCGTAGACGACCTGATTGTGCAAGGCGATCGCGTTACCGGCGTGGTTACGCAAATCGGCCTGCGCTTTGACGCCGATGCGGTGGTGCTCACGGCAGGAACGTTTTTGTCGGGGTTGATCCACGTCGGTCTGCAGAACCATCAGGGCGGGCGCGCCGGCGATCCGCCGTCCGTCAGTCTTGCCGCGCGACTGCGCGAACTGAAGTTGCCCGTAGGCCGGCTGAAAACCGGTACGCCGCCGCGCATTGACGGCCGCACGATTGATTTCACGCAACTGACCGGGCAGCCCGGCGACGATCCTGCACCGGTGTTTTCGTTCCTCGGCTGCCGCGACCAGCATCCGGCGCAATTGCCGTGCTGGATTACGCATACCAACGAGCGTACGCACGATGCGATCCGCGCCGGACTGGATCGCTCGCCGATGTTCACCGGCGTTATCGAAGGCGTCGGCCCGCGTTACTGCCCCTCGATTGAAGACAAGATCCACCGCTTTGCGGACAAGACATCACACCAGATTTTTCTGGAGCCCGAAGGCCTGACGGTCAACGAGTATTATCCCAATGGCATATCGACCAGCCTGCCGTTCGATGTGCAGCTTGCCGTGGTGCGCTCGATCAAGGGACTGGAACACGCGTTCATCACGCGGCCGGGCTACGCCATCGAATACGATTATTTCGATCCGCGCGGCCTGAAGGTCTCGCTGGAAACCAAGGCCATCGCGGGACTGTTTTTCGCTGGGCAGATCAACGGTACCACGGGTTACGAAGAAGCGGCCGCACAGGGTTTGCTCGCCGGCATCAACGCTGCGCTGGCGGTGCGCGGCGAGACAGCATGGCATCCCACGCGCGACCAGGCGTACCTCGGCGTGCTGGTCGATGACCTGACCACGAGCGGCGTGTCCGAGCCGTACCGCATGTTTACCAGCCGTGCCGAATACCGGCTGTCGTTGCGTGAGGACAACGCCGATTTGCGCCTGACCGAAGCCGGTCGCCGGCTTGGTGTAGTTGATGATCATCGCTGGGCGCTGTTTTCGGCCAAACGCGAAGCGGTTGCGCGCGAACAGGAGCGACTAAAATCGGTGTGGGTCAATCCCGCATTGTTGCCCGCCGCGCAGGCGACCGAATTGCTGGGCAAGCCGCTGGAACACGAACATACGCTCGCAGACCTGTTGCGCCGGCCGGAGTTGACCTATACGACGCTGATGACGTTACCCGGCGCCGGCCCCGGTGTTGCCGATACGCAGGTTGCCGAACAGGTGGAGATTCAGGCCAAGTATCAGGGCTACATCGAGCGACAGAGTGTCGAGATCGAACATCGCGCGCAACAGGAGTCGCTGCCGCTGCCCGTCGATCTCGATTATGCGCAAGTGCGCGGGCTGTCGATCGAAGTGCAGCAGAAACTCGCTCACGCCCGTCCGGAAACGGTGGGACAGGCGTCACGCATCTCCGGCGTCACGCCCGCGGCCATCGCCGTGTTGCTGGTGCATCTGAAGCGGATCACACCAATGATCAGGAAACGCGCTTGAAGCTCGCGCTGGCAGGGAAGGACACGCGCATGAGTCTCGCCGCCGAACTGGCCGCCGGTATTGCCGCGCTCAACGTCGATGTTGCCGCTGCCGCGCAGCAACGGTTGCTCGATTATCTGGCGCTGGTGGAAAAATGGAATCAGGCCTACAACCTGACCGCAGTGCGCGAGCCGGCGAAAATGCTCACACATCACGTGCTCGATTCGCTGGCCGTGCTGCCGCACGTGCGTGGGGATCATGTGCTCGATGTCGGCAGCGGCGCTGGTCTGCCGGGAATTCCGCTGGCGCTGGC
>JANNHN010000231.1:0-5030 GCA_031404395.1 Betaproteobacteria bacterium | reverse complement strand
CGCGACTTGCTGATGTCCCGGTTCTGGCAGAACTTGCAGGCGAGGTTGCAGCCTGCAGTGCCGAAGGAGAGGATGCCAGATCCCAGGTGGAAATGATTCAGCGGTTTTTTTCGATCGGGTCGATGCAGAAGCCCGACGAGCGGCCACAGGTGGTCAGAATCATTGCGTCGCCGGTGCGCTGGCGCACAAAGCAGGCGCCGCGCTGCCCTTCATGCAGGCGGCAGTCGCGCGGACACAGGCCGCACTGGATGCGGCCGTCGTACAGCCGGCGCCACCACCGTGCCGGATGACTGGTTCCGTGTGCGTCTGCGTTTGCCATTACCGGCTCAGAGATCGACCTCACGCCACTTCGACACGGTATAGCGCGAGAGTGTCATGTCACTGCTCCAGAAGTCCGGGGGCAGGCCGGCCTTGTATTTGAGTTGCGCAATGAACTCGGCGCGGTCCGGCAATTGTTCCCAGACTTGCGGCAGGAAGGTGCTGCGATGCCTGCCGTACTGCAGCACGATGCCGTCGATGCCCGGGCGCAACTGCGCCAGTGCGCCGGTCTCGTTGTCGAAGCGCAGAATTTCCATGGCCGACAGCAGCGACACTTCGATTGCGACGGCGGCGAATTCGTCGCGAAGAAGCGGCTTGAAGCGCGGGTCGCGGAAAGCGGCTGCCATGGCATTGGCGGTAACGTCTTCGATCAGCGGGCGGTGCGCTTCCAGTGTGCCGATACGGCCGCGCAACTGGCCGTCCGCAGTGAGCGTGACGAAGGTGGCGCCCGTGGCACGCAGCCAGGCAGCATCTGCGGCCGCCGGCAGGTCGAGACCCAGCTCGCGGCCGATCGCTGCGCGCGCAAGCGGTATCAGTGTGCGGCCGGCGTCAGTGATCATGATGTTCAGATGGATCAGGTTCATGGAAGGCAAACGACGCATAGCCGACGACGCGGCTTTTGTCGCCGCAGGCCTGCTGGTGATCCAGATTGTTGCGCAGTTGCAGGATGGCCTCTGCCGTGGCGCAATCCAGCGCCTGCGCTTCCGCATAGCCATGGAAGTGCGACAGGTCGGAACTGACGACGATCAGGGTCTCGTCGCTGCCCCACAGCCGGCGCAGCACTTCCGCCACCTCTTCCGGACTCGCGTCGCCGACGGCCAGCGGCACCAGTGCGAAGTCGCCGATGACCGTCTGCAGGAAGGGCAGATACACTTCCAGTGAATGTTCCAGCGCATGCGCCGCATCGCTGATGACGACTTGCGGTAGTTTGTGCAATGCGGCAGCGATCTGGGCATCGATTGCAATGTCGCCCAGCGGCGTGTGGAAGCTGTGCGCGGCGGGCAGCGCCAGTCCGCGTACGGCAACGCGATGGGTCGGTCCCAGCAACACGACCCGGCGGATGCAGCCGCGCAACGGTTGCAGCAGCGCATAGG
Organism: Betaproteobacteria bacterium; assembly: GCA_031404395.1. GTDB lineage: Bacteria > Pseudomonadota > Gammaproteobacteria > Burkholderiales > SG8-41. The sequence goes on along the minus strand of JANNHN010000231.1, from coordinate 3,618 downwards.
CCTGCGCGACGGTCGGCCCGGAATAGAGGTAACCGGCGTGGGGCGCGATGATCGCCTTGGGCGGGCGATATCCGGCACGCTCCGGCGCCACCGCAAGCAGGCCGGAAACCATGCGCCCGAGTTCGGTCGCGTCGGCCGGATAGAACAGGCCGGCCACGGCGGGCGGGCGGGTGGAATTTGTTTGAAGCTGCATAGAGCTCAATGCGGGTACTGAAGCATTCAATCAAGACGTTACGGGAAAAAATACGCGGGTGTCATCGTGCTTCGGGACGCTGCTACAATACCAATAAAATCAGTAGATTACGAAAACATATTCGCTCCCGATGCCACGTTACGTCGCACTGATCCCCGCTGCCGGCAGCGGCGCCCGTATGGCGACGCAATTGCCCAAGCAGTATGCGCTGCTCGCAGGCAAGCCGATGATTCAGCATGCGGTGCATTGCCTGTGCGCGCATCCGCTGATCGAGCAGGTGTTCGTGGTGCTGTCACCCGGGGATGCGCGATTTGCCGCGCTCGACTGGAGCGCCTGCGGCAAAAAATTGACTGCGCTGTATTGCGGCGGTGAGACGCGGGCGGCCAGTGTTTTTAACGGGCTGTTGGCGGCGAATGATGCGATTGACGGCGCCGACTGGGTGCTGGTGCACGATGCGGCGCGGCCGTGCCTGCGCGCGGCAGACATCGACCGGTTGATTGCGGAGATCGGCGACAGCGAAGTGGGCGGATTGCTGGCCGTGCCGGTGGCGGATACCTTGAAGCGTGCGAATGCCGAACGCGGGGTGGTGCAGACCGAAACCCGCGACCATTTGTGGCGCGCGCAGACGCCGCAGATGTTTCGTTACCGGGTGCTGATTGAGGCGCTGCGTCGCGCCGACATTGCCGCAGTCACGGATGAATCGAGCGCTGTCGAGCAGACCGGTGCGAAGCCGAAATTGGTGCCGGGCAGCGTGACCAATCTCAAGGTCACGTATCCGGAAGACCTGGAACTGGCGGAACTCATTTTGAAAAACTTCGGGTAACTGACATGCGTATCGGACAGGGGTTTGACGTGCATGCGTTGGTGGCCGGGCGCAAGCTGATCATCGGCGGCGTGACCATTCCGTACGAACGCGGGCTGGCCGGACATTCCGACGCGGACGTGCTGCTGCACGCGATCTGTGATGCGCTGATCGGCGCCGCCGGTCTCGGTGATATCGGCAGGCACTTTCCTGATACCGATTCGCGCTACAGGAATATCGACAGCCGGGAATTGCTGCGGGCGACCATGCAATTACTGCGCGAGCATGGTTACGCTGTCGGCAACGTTGATGCAACGATCATTGCGCAGGCGCCGAAGATGGCGCCGCACATCCCGGCCATGTGCGCGAACATCGCCGCGGACCTCGGTGTGGCGGAGAGTTTCGTCAACATCAAGGCCAAGACCGCGGAGAAGCTGGGTTTTGCCGGTCGCGGCGAGGGTATTGTCGCCGAAGCCGTGGTGTTGATTGATCGTGCGTGATCAAGCCCGGCAGGGTGGGCGGGGGCTATACTCTTCAGATCTGCGGATACCGATTGAAAGGCTGATATGAGCGGTGCGGAATGGGCTTCAGTTTTCATGCGCACAGATACCGATCATGCTGCGCCTGATGTGCTGGCGCTGTCTCACTGGGGTGAAGCGCAGTGGCAGAAACTGCTGGCGCAGACCACCCTGCGGCCGTTTCGCGCAAGCGAAGTAGTCATCCAGCGCGATGCCACGGACCGCATGGTCTATCTGGTCGCCGCCGGATCGCTGGAAGTCGGCGTGACGCAGGTGGACGGTATCAGCATGACTTCGCTGGCACGCATCAGCGCCGGCAGCATCATCGGCGAACAATCGTTTTTTGACGGCCAGCCGCGATCAGCCAGTGTCTGGGCAGTGGCCGACGGCATGTTGCTGCTGTTGCCGTTTGACGAGTTTTTGCGGTTCGGCGAGGCCGAGCCGGCGCTGGCGCGGGATTTCGTATTTGCAATGGCGCGTGTGCTGTCGATCCGGCTGCGCAAGACGTCGTTCCGGCTCCGACGATAGTCGTACCCGGGAGTACCGGCTTCAGGGCAGACTGACGCGCACCCGCAGCCCGCCGCCCTCGCGCCCGAGCAACTGCACTGATCCGCCGTGCAGTTGTGCGATGCGATCGACGATGGCCAGTCCCAGTCCGGTGCCGCTGGTCGAGCGCGCGCTGTCCATGCGGGTGAAGGGTTGCAGCATGCGCGCCGCATCGGCGGCGGGGATGCCGGGGCCGCGATCCAGGACTTCGATAAACGTGCCGGCTGTATCGTGGCCGGTCAGCACTTCCACAGTGCCCGCGCCGTGGCGCAGCGCGTTGTCGATCAGGTTGGCCAGCAGGCGCTGTAGTGCCTGCGTGCGCAGCGGCCGCGGCGGTACCGGTGCGGCAGCCAGCTGCACGTCATTGCTGTTGCGGGCGTAGCGTTCGACGACCGAGCGCACGAGCGCGTTGAGATCGGCGTCCGCAGCCGCAGTTTCGGCATCGACGGGGCGCGCGAAATCCAGAAACTGGCCGATGGCGGCGTCGATATCGCCGATGTCTCCGGCGATCCCGGACTTGAGTGTGGCGTCGCCATGATCGTCGAGCATTTCCAGCGCCAGGCGGATGCGCGACAGCGGTGTGCGCAGGTCGTGCGAGACGCCGGCGAGCAGCAGGGCGCGTTCTTCATCCTGACGCCGGATATCGGCGGTCATCTGGTTGAATGCGCGCGCCAGCGTGCGAATTTCCGAGGGACCGGCTTCGGTCACCTGCGGCGGCATGGTGCCGCGCCCCAGGATTTCCGCGGCGCGGGTCAGTTCGCGCAACGGCCGGTTGATGCGCGCCACCACCAGGAAAGCGCCCAGCACCGCAAACACCAGCACCAGCGCACCCCAGCCGATCCAGCGCAGCGGTTCATTGCGCTCGATGCGTGCGCGCGGCAGCGATACCCAGTATTCGTCGGCATCGATACTGAAGCTGACCCAGATGCCGCTGATACCGTCGCGTTCGAGTGCCACGCGCGTTTGCCCGCCCAGGCGCTGACGTAATTCGGCCGCCATGATGCGCAGGAACGGACGGTCGGGCAGCGCCGGCACGGCTTCTGCCGGGTTGCCGGCGTACACCTGTATGCCCTCGCGCTGGGCGAGTTCATCCAGCAGCGCAAATCGTCGTGTGGCGTCGGCAGTGACCAATGCGGCGCGCGTCAGGTTGACCACACTGGCGACCTGCTGCGCCGCCTGCAGCGCGCGCGGTTCGATTTCAGAGGTGCGGAAGATTTGCAGCCATGCCAGATGGGCGACGACGAGCAGTGCGGCGATCATCAGCACGCTGCGCCATAACAGCGTGCGCGGCCATAAGGTCATCGAAGTGTGACCGGGGATTGGTGATTGGAGATTGGCGATCGGTTGAAACGCGTGGTGGTCATGGTTTTGCCAATCACTATTCACTAATTACCAATCACGGGTTTTCGCTGCCGCTCTTGCCGTCGGGAATAAAGACGTAGCCGAAACCCCACACGGTCTGGATAAACGCCGGTTTCGCGACATCCGGTTCGATGATTTTGCGCAGCCGCGACACCTGTACGTCGATGGAACGGTCGAAGGCGCCGAATTCGCGGCCG
>JANNHN010000230.1:0-8616 GCA_031404395.1 Betaproteobacteria bacterium | reverse complement strand
CAGACTTTTCCCCATCGCATCGAGAATCATCTTCACTGCCAGTTCGGCGTCCTTGGCGACCAGCTGTGGATAGCGTGCCGCCAGTTTCGCAATCAACTCCGACTTGGTCATGATGCTCCCTTATTGTTGAGTATTGGCTGTGTCCAGCTTGGCCTTGAGCAGAGCACCCAGGCTGGTGGTTCCCGAGCTGACCTGCTTGTCCGACGCCATCTTCTGCATGGCATCGGTGTCTTCCGCAAGGTCTTTCGCCTTGATCGAAAGATTGATTGTGCGGTTCTTGCGATCAATGTTAATGATCATCGCCGTCACCGAGTCGCCTTCTTTCAGCTTGGTACGGATGTCCTCGACGCGATCCCGCGCAACTTCGGATGCGCGCAGATAACCTTCCATATCACCATCCAACTGGATCACGGCGCCCTTGGCATCAATCGTCTTGACGATGCCAGTGACCATTGAATTCTTGTCATGGCCGCCGACGTAGTTGGTAAACGGATCGCCTTCCAGTTGCTTGATACCCAGCGAAATGCGTTCACGTTCAACGTCAATCGACAGTACCTGCGCTTCGACTTCTTCGCCCTTCTTGTAATTGCGCACGGCTTCTTCGCCAGTTGCATTCCAGGACAGGTCGGACAGATGCACAAGGCCGTCAATGCCGCCGGCAAGTCCGATAAATATACCAAAATCCGTAATCGATTTGATCTGGCCCTTTACCTTGTCGCCCTTCTTGGCGTTCATCGAGAATTCTTCCCACGGATTCGCCATGCACTGCTTCATGCCGAGCGAAATACGGCGGCGCTCTTCGTCGATCTCGAGCACCATGACTTCGACTTCGTCACCCAGTTGCACGACTTTCGAGGGATGCACGTTCTTGTTGGTCCAGTCCATTTCCGAGACATGCACCAGGCCTTCGATGCCCGGCTCGATCTCGACGAACGCACCGTAGTCGGTCAGGTTTGATACCTTGCCGAACAGGCGGGTGTTGGTCGGATAACGACGCGACAGGCCGACCCACGGATCTTCGCCCAACTGCTTCATGCCCAGTGAGACGCGGTTTTTTTCCTGGTCGAACTTGAGCACCCTGGCGGTGACTTCGTCGCCGACATTGAGCATCTCGGAAGGATGCTTGACCCGGCGCCAGGCCAGATCGGTGATATGCAGCAGGCCGTCGATACCACCGAGATCCACAAACGCGCCGTAGTCGGTGATGTTCTTGACGATGCCTTTGACGGTTGCGCCTTCGCGCAGGTTTTCCAGCAACTTCTGGCGCTCTTCGCCCTGGCTCGCTTCCAGCACAGCGCGGCGCGAGACCACAACGTTGTTACGCTTGCGGTCCAGCTTGATGACCTTGAACTCCATCTGCTTGTTTTCGTACGGCGTAGTGTCCTTCACCGGCCGCGTATCGACCAGCGAGCCCGGCAGGAACGCGCGGATGCCGTTGATCATCACCGTCAAGCCGCCTTTGACCTTGCCGCTGATCATGCCTGATACGATGTTGCCCTTCTCGAGGGCGTCTTCGAGTTCGTGCCAGGCGGTGAGGCGCTTGGCCTTGTCGCGCGACAGGCGGGTTTCGCCGTAGCCGTCTTCGAGAGATTCGATGGCGACGCTGACAAAGTCGCCGATATTGACTTCAATCTGGCCGCGTTCATTGTGGAATTCCTCGGCCGGAACGTAACTTTCAGACTTCAGACCGGCATTGACCACCACGAAATTGTCATCCATGCGGATGACTTCAGCAGTGATTATTTCGCCAATGCGCATTTCCTTGCGCAGCAGGCTCTCTTCAAAGAGTGCAGCAAAATTTTCCGTAACTTCGGTAACAGCGGTCTGGGGGGATGTTTTCATCATTGGAATCAGCAGGTTATCACACCCGTTGCAGAAACGGGAGTGGGGTTGAAAAACCACAGGCTTTGGCGGCCCATGGCGCCTTGTAACACCAGTTATTGCACTTTTCGATGCAATTTTCGGTACAAATCCAGCACTTGCGCAACCACCGTGCCCACCGGAATCCCGGTGGTGTCAATTTCGACGGCATCGATGCACTTCTTCAGGGGGGCCGTGGCGCGCGTAGTGTCACGCCGATCGCGGTCGCGGATGTCCTGCAAAAGGGTCGCCATACTAGCACTGAGCCCCTTTTCCATCAACTGCTTATGTCGTCTTTGGGCGCGTTCCCCGGCGGTGGCTGTGAGGTAGATTTTCAGCACTGCATCGGGAAATACCACGGATCCCATATCGCGGCCGTCGGCAACCAGACCCGGGGGACGCCGGCAGCTTTTCTGCAAAGTCATCAGCGCCGTCCGCACGCCCGGCAGTGCAGCGACCCGTGACGCTGCCACCCCGGCAGCTTCGCCCCGGATGGCATCAGAGACATCCCGTGTTCCCAGTGCTATACGATCCCCATTGAAATTTACGTTTAAATTCAAAGCGATACGGCTCACATCTCGATCATTGTCGAGATTGATCTTCTGCTCCCCGGCCGCGAACCCGGCGACGCGATACAGCGCGCCGCTGTCGAGATAATGAAATCCCAGATGCTGGGCTACAGCAGCAGCAATCGTTCCCTTGCCCGAAGCCGAAGGGCCGTCGATGGCAATCACCGGTGCCGCATCCCTCGACGCACTCATGGCCGGGCGATCCCTGCGAACACCTGAAAATAATCCGGAAATGTTTTGGCTACGCAATCCGGATCGTTGATGCGCAAGGTGACGCCGCCCAACGCAGCCAGCGAAAAACTCATCGCCATGCGGTGATCGTCATAGGTATCGATGCTTGCCGGACGCCACTGCGCCGGCGGCGTGATGCGCAGAAAATCAGCACCCTCTTCCACAGACGCCCCCAGCTTGACCAGCTCGGCAGCCATGGCAGCGATGCGATCGGTCTCCTTGACGCGCCAACTGGCGATGTTGCGCAACGTGGTGGTGCCGTCGGCAAACAGCGCCGCCACCGCCAGCGTCATCGCCGCATCCGGAATATGGTTGCAATCGAGATCCACCGCGCGCAGCTTGCCGCGCCGTTGCGCATCAGCAGCGGCTGTCGCTTCGATCCAGTGCTCCCCCATGCTGACCGCCGCACCCATCCTCTCCAGCGCTTCGGCAAACCGCACATCGCCCTGCGTGCTGTTGCGCCCCACGCCCTCAACCCGCACCGGCCCGCCGCCGGTCAGAGCGCTGATTGCGCCGGCCGCCAGAAAATAGGACGCGGAAGAGGCGTCGCCTTCCACGTGCAGTTCCCCCGGACTGGCATAACGCGCACCGGCCGGCACTGTGAAGGCTGTCCAGCCGTCGCGTTCGACCGGCACACCGAACCGGCGCATCGCGCTCAGCGTGATTTCAACGTAGGGCCTGGAGATCAGTTCGCCCTCGACGCGCACCACGGTTTTGGCGCCCAGCAGCGGCAGCGCCATCAGCAACCCGCTCAGATACTGGCTCGACACATTGCCGCGGATACTGACTGAGCCGTTCGGATTGAGTTTGCCGGGATGAATCGCCAGCGGCGGAAATCCGGCATTGCCTGAATAGTCGATCTCCGCGCCGAGCTGGCGCAAGGCATCCACCAGATCGCCGATCGGCCGCTCATGCATGCGCGCAACGCCGTCGATGCGGTATTCGCCGCCGCACAACGCCAGCACCGCAGTCAGCGGTCGCACTGCAGTGCCGGCATTGCCCAGAAACAGCTCCGCCTTTTTGACCGGAAACGCGCCGTTGACGCCATGAACGGCCACGGCGCGCTCACCCGCATCATCGCAACGCACGCCCAGCGTGCGCAACGCAGTCAGCATGTAACGCGTATCGTCGGACTCCAGCACTTCGCGCAGCGTGGTCGTGCCCTCTGCGAGTGCGGCGAGCAGCAGCGTGCGGTTGGAAATGCTCTTGGAGCCTGGCAGGCGCACCGTGCCGCGCACCGTACGGATCGGCGGCAGGTCGAGATATTCACGCTTCACCGCATTCACGTCAGCCGCGCCTCAGTCGCGCTTGATCAGCCAGCGCGCCCGCGCCCGCTGCGCGGCGCCGAACATGGCTTCCAGCGCATCACCGTCGCCGGCAGCCAATGCGGCGCGCGCGGCTTCGAGTTCGCTGATGTATCCGTCGAGCAGCGGCGCCAGCACGGCGCGGTTGGCGGTGCAGATGTCGCGCCACATTTCCGGCGAGCTGCCGGCGATGCGTACGGTGTCGCGTAAACCGCCGCCGGAAAAACCCAGCAGCCGTTTTGCATCGCGCCGCTGCGCCAGAAAACTCACCAGTGCAAACGCCGCCACGTGCGGCAGATGGCTGACCGCGCCGAAAATTTCGTCGTGCTCCGCCGCCTGCAGACGCACGATGCACGCGCCGCAGGCAGCCCAGGCCGCGCGCACCAGCCGCACCGCTGTTGCCTTCGTTTCGGTCTGGGGCACGAGAATCAGGCTGCGGTCGCGGAACAGTTCGGGAAACGCCGCTGCCGCGCCGCTATGCTCAGTGCCCGCAATCGGATGCGCCGGCACGAATTGCGCAAAATGCGCGCCCAGATGGCGGCGTGCGGCAGCGATGACATCCTGCTTGGTGCTGCCGGCGTCGGTCACCACCGCGTGTGGCGGCAACGCCGGCGCAATGCGCGCAAAAACGCCGGACATCTGTCCGACCGGTACGCCGACCAGCACCAGATCCGCATCGATCACGGCCCGTGCCGCATCAGTCTCCGCGCGATCGATGATGCCGCGACGCAGCGCCACCTGCAGATTTTTACGGCTGCGACCGACGCCGACCACCTGCTTGACGATGCGCGCCTTTTTCAGCGCGAGCGCAAACGAGCCGCCGATCAGGCCGACGCCGATGATGACAAGTTTATTGATGCGTAATTTGGCCGGCATGGGATTTTTGTATGGGCGATCTGCGCAAGCTCATTACCTTACTTGATTCTCGCGCCGAAGCAACTGCGCGGTGTTTACCCAGCGAGCGCCCGCCGCAGCGCATCCAGAAAGCGTGCGTTCTCGGATTCAAGCCCGATCGACACCCGCAGATGATCCGGCATGCCGTAATTGGCGATGGGCCGCACAATGACTCCGGACTTGAGCAGTTTCTGGAACACCGCCGCGGCGCCCGGCACCTTGAAGGTGACGAAATTGCCGTACGACGGAATATGCGCGAGCCCCTGCTGCTGCAGGCCGGCGACGATCTGCTGCATGCCGCGGCGGTTGAGCTCGTAACTTTCGCGCATGAAAGCCTCGTCATCGAGCGCCGCCGCTGCCGCCGCCAGCGACAGGCTGTTGACATTGAACGGCTGGCGCACGCGGTTCATCAGATCAGCGACGCCGGGCGCGGCCAGCGCATAACCCACGCGCAGGCCGGCAAGACCATACACTTTGGAGAAGGTGCGGGTAATGACCAGATTCGGATATTTTTTTAGCCAGGCTATGCTGTCGTATCTGAATTGCGGCTCCAGATATTCGTTGTAGGCCTCGTCGAGCACTACCAGCACGTGTTGCGGCAATCCTGCGATGAACGCCTCCAGCGTGGCGCCGGGAATATAAGTGCCGGTGGGATTATTGGGATTGGCAATAAAAACAATGCGGGTATCCGGGCGTACTGCGCGTGCCATTGCCGCCAGATCGTGGCCGTATTCGCGCGCCGGCACCGCAATGCCTTGCGCGCCCATTGCCTGCACCGCCAGCGGATACACGGCAAAAGCATGTTGAGAATAGAGGGCCGACAGGCCCGGTGTCAGGAATGAACGTGCCGCCAGCTCCAGCACATCGTTGGAGCCATTGCCGAGCACGATATTTTCCGGATCAACACCGAAGCGTCGCGACAACGCCCGCTTCAATTCAAAACCATTGCCGTCCGGGTAACGCGCCAGCCCGTCGAGCACGGCGCGTATCGCCTGCGCCGCTTTGGGGCTGACACCCAGCGGGTTTTCGTTGGACGCCAGTTTGACGATGGTCGATTCTTCCAGACCCAGTTCGCGCGCCAGCTCGGAAGTCGGCTTGCCCGGCTGATAAGGTGCAATGGCCTGGATGTAGCCAGGCGCAAGGTCGCAAGCACTCATGCTATTTTTATTAATAAAAACAATGGCTTACAATTTTTTATTAAAATAGCTTCTTATCGGGCGGCAGGATAGGAACCCAGCACCTTGAGGAACGATGCCTTGCGCGCCAGCGCGGTGAGTGCCCGGACCACCCGCGGCTCCTGCCGGTGACCTTCGATATCCACATAGAACACGTACTCCCACAGCCCGGTGCGCGCCGGGCGCGACTCCAGCCGCGTCATGCTCACGCCGTGGCGCGCCAGCGGCGTCAGCAGGTCATGCACCGCCCCCGGCAGATTGCGCGTCGAGAGCACCAGCGAAGTCTTGTCGCGACCCGACGGCGGAGCGTCTTCGGCGCCGATCACGGCAAAACGCGTGGTGTTTTTGGAATCGTCTTCGATATTGCGCGCCAGCAGATGAAGCCCGTACAGCGTCGCTGCGGTACGGCTGGCAATCGCCGCCGACCGCCGATCCTTGCTGGCGAGCCGCGCCGCTTCAGCATTGCTGACTGCAGCGATCTGCTCGGCCTGCGGCAGATTGCGCGACAGCCATTGCTGGCATTGCGCCAGGCTCTGGGTATGCGAATACACCGTGCGGATGGCATCGCGCCGGCGGACAGTACTCATCAGACACTGCCGCACCGGCAGCATGACTTCGCCGCAGATGCGCGCCTGCGTGTTCAGCAGCAGATCCAGCGTGCGGCCGACCGCGCCTTCGGTGGAATTTTCCACCGGTACCACCCCATAACCTGCCACGCCGGTTTCCACCGCGCGAAATACTTCATCGATGCTGGCATGCGGCTGCGACCCCGTGGCAGAGCCGAAATGCTTGACCACCGCTTCCTGGCTGAACGTGCCCTCGGGTCCCAGATAGGCCACCGCCATCTGCTCCTCGAGGGCGCGGCAGATCGACATGATTTCAGTAAACAGGCGGCTCAATGCGGCGCCCGACAGCGGACCTTTGTTGAGTGCGCGCACCCGGCGCAGGACCTGCGCTTCACGCTCCGGCTTGTAGGCTGCCGTGCCGCCCTTGGCCTGCCACGCCTGCTGCGCCAGTCGCGCCCGCGCCGACAGCAACTGGACCAGCCGCGCGTCCAGTGCGTCGATCTTGCGGCGGATATCGCTCAGGGAGTCAGCCATGGCGCGAATATATGAAGATGAAACTCAGTTTACGGGCAGATATCTTACAGCCAGCACGCCGTTGATTGCCGCCAATTCGGCAATCAGCGATTCCGGAACGGCACTATCGACGTCAACCAGCGTGTAGGCCAGATCGCCGCGCGATTTGTTCAGCATATTGTGGATGTTCAGTCCGGCCTTTGCCATCGTCGTGGAGATCTGTCCCAACATGTTCGGCACATTGGCATTGGCAATGGCCACGCGATAGACCGACTCACGGCTCATGACAGCGTCGGCAAAATTGACGGCGTTGCGAATATTGCCGTTCTCGAGAAAGTCGCGCACCTGGTCGGCTACCATCACCGCGCAGTTGTCTTCTGCCTCACCCGTCGAAGCGCCCAGGTGCGGCAACGAGATGACCTGCGGGTGACCCAGCAGTTTTTGCGCCGGAAAATCACAAACGTAAGTACGCAACAGTTTTGCTGCCAGCGCTTCCAGCACGGCATCGTTATCGACTATGCCTTCGCGTGAAAAATTGAGCAGCACCGCACCCTTTTTCAGCAACTGCACGCGCTTGGCGTTGACCAGGCCTCGCGTCGCCGGCACCAGCGGCACGTGCAGCGTGATGAAGTCAGCCGCTTTCAGTACCTCCTCGATGGTATGCGCCTTGCGCACCTGCGCGGGCAGACTCCACGCCGCATCCACCGTGATTTCCGGGTCGTAACCGAGCACGTCCATGCCGAGCTTGATGGCTGCATCCGCCACCAGGCTGCCGATCTTGCCCAGACCAATGACGCCCAGCGTGCGCCCCGGCAATTCGATGCCGGCAAACTGTTTCTTGCCGTCTTCGACCAGCTTGTGCAATGTCTGATCGTCGCCTTTGAGGCCATCGACGAAACGCGCTGCCGGCAACAGATTGCGTGCCGCCATCAGCAGCGCGGCGATGACCAGTTCCTTGACGGCATTGGCGTTTGCCCCTGGCGCGTTGAACACCGGCACGCCGCGCTTGTTCATGATTTCGACCGGAATATTGTTGGTGCCTGCGCCGGCGCGGCCGATGGCCCTGACGCTCGCCGGAATTTCCATCTTGTGCATGTCGTGCGAGCGCACCAGGATTGCATCCGGCGCCACGGTATCGGGGCCGACGCGATAACGCTCGGCCGGGAAACGCTGCAGGCCGACGCCGGCAATGGCGTTCAATGTCAGTATTTTCAGTGGTTCGCGCATTTCAGCATTTCACTCACTTTGCGGGATCAGCCATTTTTGCGCTCGAATTCGCGCATGAACTGCACCAGCGCCTGCACGCCCTCGACCGGCATCGCGTTGTAAACAGAGGCGCGCATGCCGCCGACCGAGCGGTGGCCTTTCAATTGCGTAAGACCATGAGCCCTGGTTTCCTTGAGAAACGCATCATCCAGCGCCGCGTTGCGCAGCGTGAACGGGATATTCATCAGCGAACGGTCATCTCCGGCCACTGGTGAATGATAAAACTCGGTTTGGTCGA
>JANNHN010000229.1:0-12768 GCA_031404395.1 Betaproteobacteria bacterium | reverse complement strand
CGAGGTGCAGTGAGTAGGTTGGGGTGAGCTTGCGAACCCCAACGTGCGACCGCTGCAAATACTCGGGGTTTTCCACTCTACACTCTACTACTTTGCACTGGGTTCAGCGTTGGGGTTCCTTCGTCACCCCAACCTACGTATCGAAAAACGTTGGGACACTACTGATTTGAATTGAGGAATCACTGATGAGCGAAAAAGCAGCCCCCACCGGCTTCAAGCCGAAAAAATCCGTGGCGCTGTCGGGAGTGCCCGCCGGCAGCACTGCACTGTGCACCGTCGGCCGCAGCGGCAATGATCTCGCCTACCGTGGCTACGACATTCTCGACATCGCTGAAACCTGCGAATTTGAGGAAATTGCCTTCCTGCTGGTACACGGCAGCCTGCCCGACGCGGCGACACTGCGCGCCTACAAGACCAAGCTGAAAGCGCTGCGCGGCTTGCCCGCCGTGGTGCGCAGTGTGCTCGAACAACTGCCGGCTGCGGCGCACCCGATGGACGTCATGCGCACCGGCTGCTCGGCACTGGGCGCAGTATTGCCCGAGCGTGAGGATCACAACCTGCCCGGCGCACGCGACATCGCCGACCGGCTGATGGCTTCCTTCGGCTCGATGCTGCTCTATTGGTACCACTACAGTCATAACGGTCGCCGCATCGAGGTTGAAACTGACGACGATTCCATTGGCGGGCATTTCCTCCACCTGCTGCACGGCAAGCCCGCGCCCGCGTTATGGGTGCGCGCCATGCACACTTCGCTGATCCTCTACGCCGAACATGAATTCAACGCTTCCACTTTCGCCGCACGCGTAATCGCCGGCACCGGCTCCGACATTTACTCGGCGATCACCGGCGGCATCGGCGCACTGCGCGGCCCCAAACACGGCGGCGCCAACGAAGTCGGCTTCGAGGTCATGAACCGCTACGCAACGCCTGACGAAGCCGAGAGCGATATCGTCACCCGCATCGCCAACAAGGAAGTCGTCATCGGTTTCGGCCATCCGGTCTATACCATCGCCGATCCGCGCAACAAGGTGATCAAGGAAGTCGCGCGTGAACTGTCGAAAACCGCCAGCGACCTGAAAATGTTCGACATTGCCGAGCGCATCGAGACGGTAATGATGCGCGAGAAAAAAATGTTCGCCAACCTCGACTGGTTCTCGGCCGTGTCGTACCACCGCATGGGCGTGCCGACGGCGATGTTTACACCGCTGTTCATCATCTCGCGCACCAGCGGCTGGTCGGCCCACGTCATCGAGCAGCGCATCGACAACAAGATCATCCGCCCCGCCGCGGTTTATACCGGGCCGGAGAATCGCAAGTTCGTGCCTCTGGCTGAACGCGGAAAAATCGCGAAAAAGACAAAATAAAAACCTTTTGCCACAGAGGACACAGAGAGCACAGAGAACTTCAAAAGCGGCGCCTCGGGTTTTCTCTGTGTCCTCTGTGAACTCTGTGGCTAAATGCTGTTAATCCGGGATTCCTTATGTCATCACACATTTCCAACATCCGCCCCAAACCCGACGCCGTCATCACTGACATTGCCGACTACGCCTCCAAGGCGAAAATCAACGGCGCCGAGGCCTACAACACTGCCCGGCTGTGTCTGATGGACACGCTGGGCTGCGGTTTTGAAGCGCTGTCCTACCCCGCATGCACCAAACTGATGAGGCCGGTGGTGCCGGGCGCGGCACAACGGCGTTCCCGGGCGGCGCGTTTTGACGCCGGCCGGGGGTTGTGCTAGATTGGTCTGAATTCAGACTAACTGGAGCCGACGCCGATGAAGACCCTTCCTCTTTCGGAAGCCAAGAGCCAGTTGAGCAGCCTGGTCGAGCAGGTGCGCTCGCTCGAGGAACAGGTGGTGATCACGCGCAACGGGCGTCCGGCCGCGGTGCTGGTGAGCGCGGAAGAGTTCGAGCGCTGGAAGGAAACCATCGAGGTTCGCGGAGATGCGGCGCTGATGAAGGAAATTCGCGCGGGACTCCGGGCGCTGAAGACGCGCAAGGTTCGTCTGTACACGCTTGATGAATTGCTGACCTGATCGGTCGCCGGGGCGTGGCGAAGGCGCAAATCCGGTTCAGGGTTCCCGCCGAGGTCGCGCAACTTGTGCGCGGCCTCCACCCCGACATCAAGCGCAAGGTTCGCGCGGCCCTGGATCGTCTTGCGCAGGACGTCGAAGCCGGCAAAGCGCTGCAAGGCGATCTGCAGGGGCTGCGCAGCCTGAGAGTGGCGCGCTTTCGTATCATTTACCGAGCGCCTGCGCGCCGGGTGATCGAGATCGTGACAATCGGTCCGCGGGATCGCGTCTACGAAGAGACGCTGCGTCTGGTTTCGGCCGGGCGCGGGCGCTGACGGTTCAAATGGAACCGGTGTGGGGTACCCCTGTATCCTTGTACCTTCAGGCATTTCAATATTGAGAAAACGCATGTCAACGCACACCGCCAACATCCGCCCCAAACCCGACGCCGTCATCACCGACATCGTCGATTACGCCGCGAAGGCGAAGATCAGCAGCGCCGAGGCCTACAATACCGCGCGGCTGTGCCTGATGGACACGCTGGGCTGCGGTTTTGAAGCGCTGTCCTACCCCGCGTGCACCAAGCTGATGGGGCCGGTAGTGCCGGGCGCGACACTGGCCAACGGCGCGAAAGTGCCGGGCACTTCGTTTCAGCTCGACCCGGTGATGGCTGCGTTCAATATCGGCTGCATGATCCGCTGGCTCGATTTCAACGATACGTGGCTGGCGGCGGAATGGGGTCACCCGTCCGACAACCTCGGCGGCATCCTCGCGATGGCCGATTACCTGTCGCGCCAGGCCGTCGCCGCCGGCAAAAAACCACTCACCATGCGCGATGTGCTGACCGGCATGATCAAGGCGCACGAAATCCAGGGCGTGATTGCGCTGGAGAACAGCTTCAATCGCGTCGGCCTGGACCACGTGCTGCTGGTCAAGGTCGCCTCCACCGCCGTGGTGTCGAGCCTGATGGGGCTCTCCCGCGACGAAATCATCAATGCCGTGTCGAACGCATGGATCGACGGCCAGTCGCTGCGCACCTACCGCCACACACCGAACACCGGCTCGCGCAAGTCGTGGGCCGCGGGTGACGCCACCAGCCGCGCGGTGCGCCTGGCATTGATGGCCGCCAAGGGCGAGATGGGTTATCCCTCGGGCCTGACGGCCAAGGGCTGGGGCTTCTACGACGTGCTGTTCAAGGGCAAACCCTTCAGGTTCACGCGCAAATACGGCTCATATGTCATGGAAAACGTACTGTTCAAGATTTCATTCCCTGCAGAGTTCCACGCCCAGACCGCGGTGGAATGCGCGGTGCAGTTGCATCCGCAGGTGAAGAACCGGCTGAACGACATCAGGAAAATCGTCATCACTACCCATGAATCGGCAATCCGCATCATCGACAAGAAGGGCCCGCTCAATAATCCGGCCGACCGCGACCACTGCATCCAGTACATGGCCGCCATCGGCCTCATCAAGGGCAATCTGACCGCCGCTGATTACGAGGACGAAGTCGCCCGCGACCCGCGCGTCGATCAACTGCGCGACAAGATGGTCTGTATTGAGAAAAAAGCATGGAGCCGCGACTATCTGGATCCGAAAAAACGCTCGATCGCCAATGCCATCCAGGTGTTTTTCAAGGACGGCAGCAAAACGGCCGATGTCGTGGTTGAGTATCCTGTGGGACACCGCCGCCGCCGCACCGAAGGCGTGCCGCTGCTCGAAGCGAAATTCCGTACCAATCTTGCCCGCCGCTTTCCGGAAAAACAGCGCGCTGCGATCTACGCGTTATGCGCCAATCAGTCCATACTTGAAGCCACACCGGTGCATGAGTTTATGGATTTGTGCACCATCTGATGATCGTTGTTGATGCAGTAACCTATTGTTTTTATTCATAAATATGAAGATTCTCCTGTTCCGTCTGCTGCTTGCCGCCGCATTCGCCCTGGTGCTGCCGGCGTCCGCCGCGTCCACGCGCGATGCGATGACGCACTTTTTTGACGCCAACACCGGCGACCTGAAAGCCGAGCTTGCCGACGCCAAAGCATCAGGCAAAAAAGCCCTCCTGTTCATGTACGAGCAGGAAGGCTGCCCGCTATGTCTGCACATGAAACAAAATGTGCTGAACCGCAGCGACGTGCAGGACATTTACCGCAAGCACTTCACCAGCTTCACCATTGATCTGTTCGGCGCAGTGCCGCTGAAGGATTTCAAGGGCCGCGACATCACCGAAAAAGCCTTTGCCGCAGAAGCCAAAGTGCGCGCAACGCCGACCTTCGCCTTCCACGATCTGAACGGCGCTGAAGTGGTCCGGATCGTCGGCGCAGTACGCGATGTCGAGGAATTCAAACTGCTGGCTGAATTTGTCACCAGCGGCGCTTACCGGAACCGCCAGTTCACTGAATACAAACAGGCGCCAAAACCGTAAAGCAGCTACAGATGAAAAAATAGCGATTAAACTCGCTGATTCCGGAATCCCGCCGTCACTGAATCGCCTTATCATCCCCACCTGCCATCACTGCAATCAGCAAGGATCACATCATGAGCAAAGCCCCTTTCAATTCCCTGCGCGAATTCAAACTCGCCTCCGGCAAGACCGGCAAATACTATGCGCTCGCCGCGCTCGAAGAAGCCGGCCTCGGCAAGGTGTCGCGTCTGCCGGTGAGCCTGCGCGTGGTGCTGGAATCCGTGCTGCGCAACTGCGACGGCCAGCGCATCGGCGAAGACCGCGTGCGCGAACTGGCCGGGTGGCAGCCGAATGCCCCGCGTACCCAGGAAATTCCCTTTGTGCTCGCGCGCATCATGCTGCAGGACATGGCGGGTTTCCCCGCGCTGAACGACTTCGCCGCGATGCGCGCGACCGCGCAGCGCCAGAAATTTGATCCTGCGCGCATCGAACCGCTGGTGCCTGTTGATCTCGTCGTCGATCACTCGATCGAAATCGACGTGCACAATTCCAAGGATGCGCTCCGCCGCAACATGGAAATCGAATTCGAACGTAACGGCGAACGTTACACCTTCCTCAAGTGGGCCAAGCAGGCGTTTTCCGGCATTCGCGTCATCCCACCCGGCAACGGCATCTGCCACCAGGTCAACCTCGAGTACCTGTCGCGCGGCGTTTGGGAAAAGGACGGCGTTTATTACCCCGATTCGGTGGTCGGCACTGATTCGCACACCACCATGGTCAACGCCATCGGCGTGCTGGGCTGGGGTGTGGGCGGCATTGAAGCTGAAGCCGGCATGCTCGGCCAGCCCTATTACTTCCTGACGCCGGATGTCGTCGGCGTACACATGACGGGCAAGCTGCGCGAAGGTGTCACCGCGACCGACCTCGTGCTGACCGTCACCGAACTGCTGCGCAAGACCAAGGTCGTCGGCAAATTCGTCGAATATTTCGGCGAAGGCGCCACATCGCTGACCCCCACCGACCGCGCCACGGTCTCCAACATGTCGCCCGACTACGGCGCGACCTGCGGCTTCTTCCCGATCGACGAAAAAACCATCGAGTACTACCGCATGTCCGGGCGCGAACAGCATGTCGATGCCATCGAGTCCTACCTCAAGGCGCAGGGCATGTTCGGCATACCGAAAAAGGGGCAGATCGATTACTCGCAGGTCGTCGAACTCGACCTCACCACCGTGCGCCCCAGCGTGTCGGGCCCGAAACGCCCGCAGGACCGCATCAACATGGAGAACATCAAGGCTCGCTTCACCGAACTGTTCGCCAAGTCGGTGCCCGATGGCGGCTACGGCAAACCCGCCACCGACATGGCCAAGCGCGCCCCGGCGACGGGTCACCCGACCGCGGGCATGGACGTTGGCCACGGCGATATCATGATCGCCGCCATCACCTCCTGCACCAACACCTCAAACCCTGCCCTGATGCTCGCCGCCGGCCTGCTCGCCAAGAAGGCCGTGGAAAAGGGCATGAAGCCACATCCACGCATCAAGATTTCGATGGCGCCCGGCTCCAAGGTCGTCACCGCCTATCTGCGTGACGCCGGCCTGCTGACGTATCTGGAGCAGCTGGGTTACAACGTCGTTGCCTACGGCTGCACCACCTGCATGGGCGCCGCCGGCCCGCTCGACAAGAATCTGGAAGAAGCCGTCGTCAAGAACGACCTGATCACCGCTGCCGTGCTATCGGGCAACCGTAATTTCGAGGCCCGCATCCACCAGAGCCTGAAAGCCAACTTCCTGATGAGCCCGCCGCTGGTGGTCGCGTTCTCGCTGGCCGGCACCGTGCTGCGCGACATGAACACTGACCCTATCGGCAACGACCGCGACGGCAAGCCGGTATTCCTGAAGGACATCTGGCCCACCGACACCGAGGTCGCCGCGATGATGAAATTCGCCACCAACAGCGAAAACTTCCGCCGCGAATACGGCGACCTGTCGGGCGCCAAGGACCTGTGGGAGGCCATCCCCGAAGCCAAGGGCGCCGTGTTCACCTGGGATACGCAATCGACCTACATCCTCGAACCGCCGCTGTTCGATGGTTTCAAGCCTGAACTGCCGAAGATCAGCGACGTCAAGAGCGGCCGCGCGCTGGGCATCTACGGCGACTCGGTCACCACCGACCACATCAGCCCGGTGGCCCCGATCCGCGGCGGCACCCTCGCCGGCGAGTGGTTGCGTGCAGCAGGCAGCAAGGATTTCTCGAGCTTCGGCTCGCGCCGGATGAACCACGAAGTCATGGTGCGCGGCGCGTTTGCCAACCCGCGCATCAAGAACCTGCTCGCGGCCGGCTCCGAGGGCAGCGTCACGATTCACCAGCCGAGCGGCGACAAGATGACCATTTACGAAGCCTCCATGCGCTACCAGAAGGATGGTGTGCCGCTGTTCGTGTTTGCCGGCGAGGAATATGGCACCGGATCCTCGCGCGACTGGGCAGCCAAGGGCACCCAGATGCTCGGCATCAAAGTGGTGATCACCCGCGGCTATGAGCGCATCCATCGCTCCAACCTGGTCGGCATGGGCGTGCTGCCCTGCCAGTTCAAGGGCAATGACAGCGTGCAGTCGCTGGGCATTACCGGCACCGATACTTTCGACCTGCTCGGCGTAGAAGGCGGCAACGTCAAACCGATGCAGGACGTGACCCTGGTCATCCACCGCGCCGACGGCAGCACCAAAAACGTCACTGTCACACTGCGCGTGGATTCGCCCATAGAAGTCGAATATCTGAAACATGGCGGCATCATGCCGTTCGTGCTGCGCGAGATGATGGCTGCCTAGCACCAACACGCTCCAACAAATTAACCCCCTCTCCCCGCTTGCAGGGACAAGGGAACACTTGAAGCAGAGCAGAGGGTTGGGGTGAGGGGCAACGCGGCGCTTCCCTACCCTCACCCTCACCCTAACCCTCTCCCGCCCCAAGGCGGGCGAGGGAGTCTTGTCGGGATGCGTAATCTTAAGAAAATCAGATCTTCATATTTGAACGAACCCGGAGCCCAACATGCCCCAAGACACCTTCAAAACCTTGCGCGAGTTCTCGCCCTCCCCCGGCAAAACCGCCAACTACCACAGTCTCGCCGCCCTTGAGGCCGCCGGCCTGGGCAAGATCTCGCGCCTGCCGCGCTCCATCCGCGTGGTGCTGGAGGCGCTGGTGCGCCACTGCGACGGCAAACGTGTCACCGAGGACCATGTAAAGGCTCTCGCCGCGTGGCAGCCCAAGGGCGCGCGCACTGCGGAAATTCCGTTCATCGTGGTGCGTATTGTGCTGCAGGATCTGATCGGTTTCGGCACGTTGAACGATTTGTCCGCCATGCGTGCTGCCGCCGAACGCCTGGGTATTCCGCCGGGCAACATCGAGCCGCTGGTGCCGGTCGATGTGGTCGTTGATCACTCAGTGGAAATCGATGTGTATAACAGGCCGGACGCCGTGCAACGCAATCAGGAAATCGAGTTCAAGCGCAATGCCGAGCGCTACCGCTTCGTCAAATGGGCGCAGGGCGCGTTCAAGACCGTGCGCGTAATACCGCCCGGCAACGGCATCATCCACCAGATCAACATGGAGTATCTCTCGCGCGGCGTGTGGGAAAAGGACGGCGTCTGGTTCCCGGACACCGTGTTCGGCACCGACTCGCACACGACCATGGTCAACGGCATCGGCATCGTGGGCTGGGGCGTGGGCGGCATCGAAGCCGAGGCCGGCATGCTGGGCCAGCCCAACGCCTTCCTGACCCCGGACGTGGTGGGCTGCCACATGACCGGCAAGCTGCGCGAAGGCGTCACTGCGACCGATCTCGCACTGACCGTCACCGAGCTCATGCGCAAAGCCAAAGTCGTCGGCAAATTCGTCGAATACTTCGGTGCAGGCGCTGCAGCACTGACCGCCGCCGACCGCTGCACGGTAGCCAACATGGCGCCCGAATACGGCGCCACCATGGGCTACTTCCCGGTCGATGAAAAAACCATCGGGTATTTCCGCACCACGGGCCGCGAACCGGAGCTGATCTCCGCAATCGAGGCCTATTACAAGGCGCAGGGCATGTTCGGCATGCCGCAGTCCGGCGACATCGACTACAGCGAAGTGATCAATCTCGATCTGGACAGTATCGTACCCAGCCTGTCGGGCCCGAAACGCCCGCAGGATCGCGTCAATCTGCCCGATCTCGGCCGCGGCTTCGACGCGCTGTTCTCCGCCCCCACCGACAAAAATGGTTACGCCCGCCCCGCTGCCGACCTGACGCGCCGCGTGCCCAGCGGACATGCGGAATTTGATGTGGGTCATGGCGACGTGCTGATCGCATCGATCACCTCGTGTACCAACACCTCCAATCCGGCGTTGCTGCTTGCTGCCGGATTGCTGGCGAAGCGCGCGAATGAGCGCGGACTCAAGGTCAGCCCGCGTATCAAAACTTCTCTCGCACCCGGCTCCAAAGTGGCCACGGCTTATTTGCGCGACGCCGGCCTGCTGTCCCATCTCGAGCAACTCGGCTTCGGCGTGGTTGCCTACGGCTGCACCACCTGCATGGGTGCCTCCGGTCCGCTGGATACCAAGATCGAAGAGGCTGTGGTGTCACAGGATCTGGTGACCTGTGCCGTGCTCTCTGGCAATCGCAATTTCGAGGCACGTGTACACCCCAACCTGCGTGCGAACTATCTGGCCAGCCCCGCGCTGGTGGTGGCTTACGCGCTGGCCGGCACCGTGCGCACCGATCTGACCAAAGACCCGCTGGGCACGGACCGCGACGGCAAACCGGTCTATCTGAAAGACCTGTGGCCCTCCGACGCCGAAGTCTCCTCGTTGCTCAAATTCGCCGCCAACGCGGATCATTTCCGCCGCGAATACGGCGATCTGTCAGGTACCAAGGAACTGTGGGAAGCCATCCCCACCATCAAAGGCGCGGTGTATCAGTGGGATGCGAAATCCACCTTCATCAAGGAACCGCCGTTCTTTGAAGGCGTCACCCGCACGCCGGGCAAAGTCAGCGACATCAAAGGCGCACGCGCGCTGGCGATACTCGGCGACTCGATCACCACCGACCACATCAGCCCATCAACCAAAATCAAACCGGGTACACCGGCCGGAATATGGCTGTCGGCCTACGACGCTCCGCCCGCGGACTGGGGCCACTTCGGCACCCGCCGCTGCAATCACGAACTCATGGTGCGCGGCACCTTCGCCAACGTGCGCCTGCGCAACCAGATCGCCCCCGGCAGCGAGGGTCCGGTCACCAGGTTGCAGCCCTCCGGCGAGCAGATGACCATATTCGATGCGTCCGAACGTTACCGCACCACCAACACGCCGCTGGTGATTTTCGGCGGTGAGGACTATGGCATGGGTTCGTCACGCGACTGGGCAGCCAAGGGCGTGCAACTGCTGGGTGTCAAAGCCGTCATCGTCAAAAGCTTCGAGCGCATCCACCGCGCCAACCTGATCGGAATGGGCGTGTTGCCGTTGCAGTTCAAACCGGGCGACAGCGTGCAATCGCTGGGCATCAACGGCACCGAAAGCTTCACCATCGAAGGCATGAACGGGGGTAACGTCAAACCCTTGCAGGATGTCACGATGGTGATCGAGCGCGCCGATGGCGCCAAACAGCGGGTGACGCTGACGCTGCGCATCGACACCGGCATCGAAGTCGATTACCTGAAACACGGCGGCATACTGCCGTATGTGCTGCGCGAGTTGCTGGCCGCGGCATGACTGAAGCCATCACGCGCGCAACACATACGGCTGCGCCGGAATGTACGGCACACAGTCAAGCTGTGCTCGTACTGCGCGAGTTGCTGGCCGCGGCATGACTGAAGCCATCACGCGCGCAACACATACGGCTGCGCCGGAATGTACGGCGCACAGTCAAGCTGTGCTCGTACTGCGGGAACTGCTGGCTGCAGCATAGCCGCCAACCACCGCCTCCACAAAAAGCCGGGACTCACATCCCGGCTTTTTTAAACGCCTCTGTGCGCTGCCGCACAGTGCTGCTACGCAGCAGCCCGCACACTTCCACACAGGGATATCCTGCGTGAACTGAGGTGGCGGCATTGTTAAACAGAAAGCAACGGACCGCAGGACCATGGCGGATCATGGAACTCCTGGCTGCAGGCATGATCGTCGCCCTCGCCGGCTGCAGTATGCTGCCAACCATTGTGCCGGACATGGCGCGCCGCCCGGCCCCGGCTGTGCAACTCGAAGGCGCACGCGGCCCGCTGACCGTCCAGCAAAGCAAAGCTGTCATCAGCAAACTCCAGAGTCGCGGCAAGGCGACCAACATCTTCGACCGGCATCTGGCGCTGGAAGAAGCCATCGTCGGCAGCCCGTTGATGACGGGCAACAAGGTACTGCTGCTGCAGGACGGTCCAGCGACCTATCAGGTCATGTTTGCAGCGATCCGCAATGCCAAAGACCATATCAACCTGGAAACCTACATCTTCGAAGCTGATGAAGTGGGCATTCGTTTTGCGGACGCACTGATCGAGAAGCAGATGCAGGGTGTGCCGGTGAGTTTGATTTACGACAGCGTGGGTGCGCTCAACACGCCCAAGGCATTTTTCAAGCGTCTCACCGACAGCGGCATCAAGGTCCTGGAGTTCAACCCGATCAACCCGCTGACGGCCAGAAAGGACTGGGAGGTCAACCAGCGCGATCACCGCAAGCTGTTGATCGTGGACGGCCAGACCGCGTTCCTCGGCGGGATCAACATCAGCAGTGTTTATTCCGGAGGATCCTTCAGTTCTCGATCCCGGCAACGCCCCGCAGGGGGGCCGCCCTGGCGCGATACCCACCTGCAGGTGGAAGGTCCCGTCGTCGGCGAGTTCCAGAAACTGTTTATCGCAACGTGGGAGAAGCAAAAGGGCGAAACGCTGGAACCGCGGAATTATTTCCCGCAACCCCGCAACAGGGGCAACGAGGTCGTGCGCGCCATCGGCAGTTCGCCGGATGATCCCTACAGCCTGATCTACGCGACGCTGATTTCAGCCATCGGCAACGCGGAAACCGCCGTGTACCTGACGAATGCCTATTTCGTGCCCGATCCGCAACTGCTTGCCACGCTCAAAGCCGCCGTGCAGCGCGGCGTGGATGTGAAAATCATCCTGCCGGGCAATACGGATTCCTGGCTGGTGTTCCATGCAGGGCGCGCCTACTACGCCGAGCTGCTGGAAGCGGGTATCAAAATCTACGAACGGCACGATGCGCTGCTGCACTCCAAAACCGCGATCATCGACGGCGTGTGGTCAACCGTCGGCTCGACCAACCTCGACTGGCGCAGCTTCCTGCACAACGACGAGGTCAACGCCGTCATCCTCGGACAGGCGTTCGGCGCACAAATGCAGACCATGTTCGAGGCGGATCTGGCCGCTTCCACTCTGATCACGCCCGAACAGTGGGGACAGCGTTCGCTCGGAAATCGCCTGAAAGAACAGGCCGCCCGCTTGTGGGAATACTGGTTATAGGGGCCGTATCTTCATGACCAGATCCGGCACGCCCGCGGGATCATCATCGGGAATCCCCCGTTGGTTCGCCGCACTGCTGTTCGCAACCCCGCTCTGCGCTACCCATGCCGGCGCCGCCGGCGTGCATGCACCAGATGCCCTCCGCGTCCGTTATGGTAGCCTGCAGGATCAACTTCGCCATAACCAGTTCCAGCGACCGCTCCACCTGGAATCCGGCGAAACGGCGAATGGCGTGACGGGCAGCATTCATGCACTGGTCAATTACCCGTTTGCCACAGTGGCCAAGGCGCTGAACAGTCCAGGCCACTGGTGCGACATTCTGATACTGCATCTCAACACCAAATATTGCGGCGCCGCGACGGTCGGCCGGGAAAATTTCCTCAACGTCAGCATCGGCAAAAAATATGACCAGCCGCTGGATGAAGCCAGCCGGCTGGTATTTACCTGGCGTGTCGCTGCCCAAAACCCGGACTACCTGCAAGTCAGACTGAACGCAGACGAGGGTCCGCTGAGCACGCGCGACTATCGCATCGTGCTTGAAGCGATTCCGCTGGACAACGGCCGGACGTTTATCCACCTCGAGTATGCGTATGCCTACGGGATGGCAAGCCGGCTGGCGATGCAGGCCTATCTCGGCACCGTCGGCAGGAACAAGGTGGGATTCACTTTGACCGGCACCCGGACCGACGGCCAGCCCCGCCACATCGGCGGCATGCGCGGTGTGGTGGAACGCAACACCATGCGCTATTACCTGGCCATCGAAGCCTACCTCGGCTCGCTCACGGCTCCGCCCGCAGACCAGCTCGAACAGCGGCTGCAGGCCTGGTTTGCCGCGACGGAGCGGTTCCCGCTGCAACTCCATG
>JANNHN010000228.1:0-3636 GCA_031404395.1 Betaproteobacteria bacterium | reverse complement strand
GGCTTTCAAGAAAGAGGATGGCTCGTCGATGCTGCGTTTTGAGATGGCCACAGGCAAAGCCTATGCGGCACTCGCGCTGGGACGTTCATCCAGCCTGGTGCGGGAACGCGCCGAAGCACGGCCGCTGTTCATGGATTTTTTATTCAAGACCTCTGCAGACAAAATATTCGCCGAGGGCGGCGGCATGCTGATCCGCGCCGCAGACGGCGAATTGCTGGGCGCAGTGGGCGTCACCGGCGACACCCAGGAGCAGGATGAGGCGCTCGCCGCGGACGGCATCCGCGCGGCAGGACTCAAGACCGATGAGGATTGCGCCAATCTGGCGCATTCGGTGCGGCTGAAAAATTGATGGGCTGCGATTGAGGGGTTGAGATCAACGAACCGCGGGCCAGCGCCCTCACTCATCAGCCGGTGAAAATAAATATAAATAAAAACAAATAGTTACATCATTATCGCCTGCCGGCGCGAAAACTTCAGGACGCGATGGCGATCATGTCGAAATCGGCCCTGGTCGCCCCGCAATGCGGGCAGGTCCAGTCTGCCGGCACCTCTTCCCAGCGCGTGCCCGGCGCAATGCCTTCATCGGGCAGGCCGGCGGCTTCGTCATAGATGAAGTTGCACAGGATG
This sequence comes from Betaproteobacteria bacterium, assembly GCA_031404395.1. GTDB lineage: Bacteria > Pseudomonadota > Gammaproteobacteria > Burkholderiales > SG8-41. Next base: position 3,009 of record JANNHN010000228.1, on the reverse strand, counting down.
CATTGCCATTTTTTCACCGCTATTACTCCCTGGACGAGCCAGCGCAACTCGCTGGACATTCACCATATCGTCATCCCGGCGAAAGCCAGATCCAGAAAACACCGCTCTTATCAAGGAAAATCCCCTGGACTCCGGCTTTCGCCGGAGTGACGGAAGATTTTTACGCTTGGCGCTGCTCGTTCTGCCGCTGTTCATTCTGCATTTGCTCGCCGCGCACGAAATGCTGCACGTTGTCGGTAAACACTTTCGCCGCGCGACGGTCATTGCCATCAGAAGCAGAGGCGTTGTGCGGCGACAAAATGACATCGGGAATATCCCACAGCGGCGAATCGGCGGGCAGCGGCTCTTTCTCGAACACATCGAGATAAGCGCCGGCGATCTGTTTGCTCTGCAGCGCGGCGATCAGTGCTTTTTCATCGGCGACTGCGCCGCGCGCGACGTTGATCAGGTGCGCATGTTTCGGCATCAACGCCAGTGTTTTGGCATTGACCAGTTGATGGGTCTCTTTGGTGTACGGACAGGCCAGCACCAGCCAGTCGCAGTGCGGCAGCAGCGCCGGCAGCTTGTCGAGCGTGTGAATTTCATCGACCAGATCACCATCGCGTTTGGGGCTGCGCCGCACGCCGATCACCTTCATGTCGAGCGCCTTGCAGAATCGCGCCACCGTCGCCCCGATATTGCCGAGGCCGACGACGATCACCGTCTGCCCGCACAAGTCGCGCGGCACGTCTTTGCCACGGGCAGGATCCCAGCGCCGCTCGCGCTGCGCAACAATCCAGCGCGGGAATCCCCGCGCGAACATCAGCAGGGCGCAGATCGCTGTCTGCCCGACCGGCTCGCCATTGGTACCGGCCGATGTGGTCAACCGCACTGTGCGTTCACGCAGCGCCGGCAGGAACGGATGCTGGTCAATGCCGGTGCTGGTGAAATGCACCCACTTCAGGTTGGGCGCGACCTTAACGGTCTCGCTGAAGGTGTGATAGTGGTCGGAGAAGCGGATGTCGCGCGTCAGGTAGGCAATCTCGATCTTCGCGAGCTCTGCCGCGGACAGCCGCTGCGCCGGATCATCGGGCATGTGCATGATCTGCGGCGTCGCCCCTGCCGCTTTTGCCGCGGCCTGCAGTTCTGCGCCGAACTGCGCAACAAAACCCTTCGACAGCAATATGCCGGTCATCGCCGTGCTTTTTCCGCAGAATTAAAACCGATCGCCAGGCTTTTCATGACTGGTGACAAACCCGCGCTCCGTTCAGGCTGCGCCTGTCGAAGCCCTGCTGCCCTTCGACAAGCTCAGAGCCTGCCCCGGACTCGATCCGGGGGCGAACGGTGTCATGTATTTTGTAAAGATCAACAAGTAAAGTCGGTTATTTGTCGCGCTTGAACAGCGCGTCGAGCTTCTGTTCGTAGGCATGATAGTCAAGATAATCGTAGAGATCATCGCGCGACTGCATCAGCTCCACGACATTTTTCTGATGTCCTTCCTTGCGGATGCTCTGATAGACCTTCAGCGCGGCGGCATTGGCGGCGCGCCATGCCGACAGCGGATACAGCGCCATGCCGACGTTGGCGCCGGCCAGTTCCTGCGTGGTGAACAGCGGCGTCTGGCCGAACTCGGTGATGTTGGCGAGGATCGGCACTTTCACCGCATCGGCGAATTTTTTGTACATCGCCAGCTCGGTAATGGCTTCAGGAAAAATCATGTCGGCGCCGGCCTCAACACAGGCAACGGAGCGCTCGATGGCGGCCTCCAGTCCTTCGACCGCGAGCGCATCGGTGCGCGCGATGATGACAAAATCCGGATCGGTTTTGGCATCCGCGGCAGCCTTGATGCGGTCCACCATCTCTTCCTTGCTGACGATCTCCTTGTTGGGCCGGTGGCCGCAGCGCTTCTGCGTGACCTGGTCTTCCATGTGCAACGCACCCGCGCCGAACTTGATCAGCGACTTCACCGTGCGGGCAATATTGAAAGCGCCGCCGAAGCCGGTATCAATATCGACCAGCAGCGGCAAATTGCAGGCATCGGTAATCCGCCGGACGTCGGTCAGCACATCGTCGAGCGTGCTGATCGCCAGATCGGGAACGCCCAGCGATCCGGCAGCGACTCCGCCGCCGGACAGGTAAATCGCCTTGAAGCCGCTGCGCTCGGCCAGCCGCGCGTGATAGGCGTTGATGGCGCCGACGATCTGCAGCGGTTTTTCCGCCACCAGTGCCGCACGGAAGCGCGCACCAGCCGATTGCCGCACCGCGCCGGGTTTTGAAAGATCGGTCATGGAAAATGCTCCTGTGGACGGCATCGCCGCGTATCCGGCGGCGCCCGGAAGTTTATCCAGTAACCGAATGTCCGGCATCTGGACAAAATCCGGTTTAATGTAATTATTTGTCATCGAAAAGATAGCACAGGGTTGCCTATACCGCTAGGGCAGAGGCGGTGGCATAATCCGCATTCCCTAAGTATCACGATTCGGACTAACCCATGGCCACCCTGAAAAACTCCGACGACGACACGCAAGGCCGGCTGACCGGCACCCAAAGCATAGAACGCGCGCTGCTGTTGCTGCGCGAGATCGCCGCGCACAACCGCGCCGGCTCACGCCTGCTTGATCTGGCCACCCGCACCAGCCTGCAACGGCCGACCGTGCATCGCATGCTGAAATGCCTGGCGCACGAGGGCATGGTGCAGCAGGATTCCGAAACCCACCGTTATTTTCTCGGGGCGATGGCCTTCGAACTGGGACTGACCGCTGCGCCGCGCTTCAATCTGCGCGAGATTTGCCATCCGGCGATGACGCGCATTGCGGAGGCCACCGGCGATACCGTATTCCTGACGCAACGCAGCGGCCTCGACGCCGTGTGCATCGACCGCCACGAAGGCACTTTCCCGATCAAGACCTTCACGCTGGAAGTCGGCATGCGCCGGCCGCTCGGGGTGGGCATCGGCAGCCTGGCAATACTCGCCGCACTGCCCGACGAGGAAGTCCGTGACATCGTCACCAGTAATGAGCCGCGGCTGCC
>JANNHN010000227.1:0-7051 GCA_031404395.1 Betaproteobacteria bacterium | reverse complement strand
GAGCATGATGAGCTGCGTTTTGACGGCGTGACTGCACGCGCGCAGGCGCTGTCGCTGCTCGCGGCGCGCGTGCGCATGGCCAAATCCGGCGAATGGGTGACGGTGCTCGGCGGCTGGTCCGAAGAACAATTCACCGATGATGCCCGCGGCTTCCCGCTGGCGGAACTCGACAAAATCGCGCCGGATACGCCGGTGGCGCTGCAATCGATCTACCGGCACATCTGGCTGAATACCGCGGGATTGCGGGCTGCGAAAATTGACGAGAGCACGCCGAACCCGCCCAACGGCACGATTGAAAAAGACGCCGGCGGAAAACTGACCGGCGTGGTGCACGGCGCGGGCGGCGTTGCCTTTGTTGCCGGCAAAGTGCCCAAACTTGAAGCCGAAGCGCGTGCGGTTAACGCGCGCAAGCTGGTGACATATCTGAATTCACTCGGCGTCACGGCGTGGGGCGATGCCGGCGGGCGCGGCATGGGGGCTGCACACTATGCGCCGTATCGTGAGCTTGCCGAGCGCAATGAACTCAACATCCGAGTGTTCTGGACCACCATCCGCCAGCCGGGCACGCCGGAGCAGGTGGACAAGGTGCTGGCGGAAATCCCCGCGCTGAACCCGTTCCAGGGCAACGATTATTTTGATCATATCGGCTGGGGTGAAACCGTCTATGCGCCGGTGACGACGCAACTCCTGCGCGTGCAAAAAGAAGTCAAGCCCGATGATCTCGCCCAGATGGTGCGTGTGGCCTCGGCGCTGGCGCAACGCGGCATCTACCTGAATTCACATGTGGAGATGCACGGCCCCATCGACCAGTTTATCGCCGCGTATGAGGACATGAGCAAGACCACGCCGATCAAGGGTCTGCGCTGGTCGTTTTCGCACCTCGACCAGATCGACGATCAGCAGTTGCAGCGCATGAAGCGTCTCGGCATGACGGCGCAGATTCACAGCCGGCCGCTGATCCAGGGCGTGCTGATGCACCGGATACACGGCGACAAGGCGTGGGATATGCCGCCGTTCCGCCGCGTGCAGGACAGCGGCATCGTGTGGGGTCTGGGTTCAGACGCCACGGCGGTGACGACCTCGAATCCGTTCTACACGCTGGGCTTTGCCGTCACCGGCAAGATGGTCGGCGGCCACCATGTCAATCGCCAGAGCATCACCCGCGAAGAAGCGCTGATCGCGCACACCCGCAGCAATGCCTTCATCCTGTTTCAGGAAGGCAATCTGGGTTCGCTGCAAAAAGGCAAATACGCCGATTTGCTGGTGCTCGACAACGATTACCTGACCGTGCCGGCGGATGCCATCAAGGATTTGAAGCCGGTGATGACGATGGTGGGCGGAAAAGTTGTGTATGAAAGGCAGTGAATGGATGAATCGGTGAACGGGTGAACGAGTAACCCCGTTCACTCGTTCACCGATTCACCAAAGCAACAACAAATTCGACGCAAGCAGCAGATCAACAGACCAAAGCGATCCAAAGAAAAAATGGACATCATCATGCCGCAACTCGGCGAGACCGTGGCCGAGGGCACTGTAACCAAGTGGTACAAGAAGGTCGGCGACGCCGTCAAAGCTGACGAGACGCTGTTCGACGTGGAGACCGACAAGGTCAGCACGGAGATTCCATCGCCGGTGGCCGGTGTGGTGGCCGAGATCGTCGTCGCCGCGGGCGTGACCGCCAAAGTCGGCGCACGGCTGGCGGTGATCAGTGAGAGTGGTGCGACGAAAGCGGCAACGCCGGTGGCGTCTTCGGCTGCGCCCGCACCCTCCCGCGCACCTGAGACGTCTTCGGCCGCGCACGCGCCTCTTCGTGCGCCGTCGGTATTACCCGCCAACGCCGCAGAGCGGTTGTCACCGGTGGTGCGGCGGCTGATTGCCGAACACAGCCTGAATCCGGCGGATATTGCAGGCACCGGGCGCGACGGGCGCATCACCCGCGAAGACGTCACGGAATTTATTGCACACCGTGGCGCACGTCCGGCAACGCCGATGCCCGCACCGGTGGCGGCGGGGCAGACGGTTGCGTTCAACAGCGTGCGCAAGCGCGTTGCCGAGAATATGGCGAAGTCCTGGCATACGTCGCCGCATGTGCTGCAGGTGGTGGAAGCCGATTTTCACCGCGTCGAGCAGGCGCGCAAGCTGCACGGCGCGGAGTGGAAACGCCGCGAAGGTTATTCGCTGACTTATCTGCCGTTCATCGTGCGCGCGGTGTCGATTGCGCTGGGCAAGTTTCCGAAACTCAATGCCAGTCTGCAGGGCGATGGCCTGGCGCTGCATCGCCGGATCAATATCGGCATTGCCGTCGATCTGAATTTCGACGGCCTGGTGGTGCCGGTGATCAAGGATGTGCCGGCCAAATCGCTGCCGCAAATTGTTAAAGAAATCAACGACTTGGCGCAGCGTGCGCGTGCCGGCAAGCTGCGTCCGGACGAGATGACCGAGGGCACTTACACCATTACCAATAACGGCGCGTTCGGCACCGTGATCACCGCGCCGATCATCAATCAGCCGCAGGTGGCGATACTCTCTGCTGACGCCATCCGCAAAAAACCGGTGGTCATCGAAGGGCCGGATGGCGATGCCATAGCGATACGACCGGTGGGCGTGCTGGCGCAGAGTTTTGATCATCGCGCGGTGGATGGCTCGTATTCGGCGGCGTTTCTGGCGGAAGTAAAGAACGCCATCGAGACGCGCAACTGGGAACAGGCGCTGTCGGCGTGAAAGGTGAAGTGTGAGCCTTCTCCCTTCCCCTCTCCCCGCGCGCGGGGAGACAAGGGCACACTTGAAGCGAAGCAGGGCAGGGTGAGAGGTACAGCGTGCGCGGATAGTTGCTGATTTTTTGATTTATCGAGGAAATTTAAATGGCAAACATGAAACAACACAAGCTCGGCTGGATCGGCATCGGCCGCATGGGTTACGCGATGGCGGAGCGGCTGGCGAAAGCCGGCTGCGACATTACCGTGTGGAACCGCACGCGGGCGAAAGCCGAGCCGCTGGCGAAAGCTGGCGCAAAGGTGGCCAACAGCCTGACCGATCTTGCCGGCTGCGACATCGTGTTCACCATGGTGTCCACCGGCAAAGACGTCAAGGAAGTGCTGTTCGGGGCGAACGGCGTGATGTCCGCGGGCGGCGCGCCGAAAATCATCGTCGACAGCACGTCGATCTCGCTGGAAGAATCGGCCGAGATCCGCGCCAAGCTTGCCGCAAAGAACATCAAAATGCTCGCCGCACCGGTGTCGGGCAATGCCAAGGTGATCAAGGCGGGCAAGCTGACCGTGGTGGCTTCCGGTCCGCAGGACGCTTTCGACGCGGTGAACCCTTATCTGCAGGCCATTGGCCGCGGCGTGTCCTATGTCGGCGACGGCGAGCTGTCGCGCATCGCCAAGATCTGCCACAACGTGATGCTCGGCGTGGTGATCCAGAATCTGTGCGAGATCACCGTGCTGGCGGAGAAGGCCGGCATGAAGCGCCACGCCTTCCTCGATTTTCTCAACAAGAGCGTGATGGGTTCGATGTTCACCGCCTACAAGACCCCGGCGTTGTCGAACCTCGATTTTCATGTGACGTTTACGCCCGAGCTGCTGCGCAAGGATATCGATCTGGGGCTCGCCGCCGGCCGCACCTACGGGGTGCCGATGCCGACCACGGCCATCACCCGCGATCTGGTGCAAACTTTGATCGGGAACGGCTATGATCAGGACTTCTCGCAGTTGCTGTTGCTGCAGGCCAAGGCTTCGGGCATCGAACTGAAAAGTGAAAACGTCGAAGTGGGTGACGGTCTGTCGTGAAGGTGGTGTTCCATGGGTGACCAGTATCCCGTCGTCAAAGTGGCCGCGGTGCAGGCGGCCTCGGTGTTCCTCGATCGTGAGCGCTCCACCGAGAAAGCCTGCCGCCTGATCCGCGAAGCCGGCAGCAACGGTGCGCGCCTGATCGCGTTCCCCGAGGGCTTCATTCCCACGCATCCGGTCTGGTACCACCATCATCCGGCGACCGGGATCGTCGCCAACCGGCTGGCGGCGGAATTGTTCAAGAACGCTGTGGAAATTCCGGGATCGGATATCGCTGCGCTGTGTGCGGCGGCGCGCGACGCGAATGCCTATGTGGTGATGGGTGTGTGCGAAAAACTGCCGCAGACTCTGGGCACCATGTTCAATACCCAGGTATGGCTGGGACCGGACGGCAGCCTGCTCGGCAAGCATCAGAAGATCATGCCGACGGTGGGCGAGCGTCTGGTGCACATGGGTGGCTTCGGCGATACCTTCGGCGCCATGCAGACCGAGTTCGGCCCGGCGAGCAGCCTGATCTGCGGCGAAAATTCCAATCCGCTCGCCGTGTTCGCGCTGACCGCCGAAGGTACGCGCCTGCATGTCATGAGCTGGCCCAATCATTTCCCGACCAGCGGCGATCCGATGCGCAACCGCGTGTCGGTCGATTCCCAGGCTTTCGCGCAGATGAGCAAGGCCTGGGTGATCTCGGCCTGCGGCACGGTGGACGATGACATGATCCGCAAGCTGCAAGTTGGTCCCGAGGCCGAGAAGTTTCTGCGCAATCCGGATTGCTGCGGCGGCAGCGTGATCGTTGCGCCCAACAGCCGGATCGTGGCGGGGCCGCTGGGCGCGGAGGAAGGCATACTCTACGCAGAGTGCAATATCGAGATGGCCATCAGCATGAAACTGCGCCACGATTTCGCCGGCCACTACAACCGGCCGGACATATTTCAGCTGCGCGTCAATCGCACCGCACCGCACATTTACACTGTATACGGTACCAGCGATGCGCCGGCGCTGGGTGCGCCGGATGCGGTTGCACAATTGCCTGGTGCCGCAGCGCGGACGCTGGAGAGCCTGCCCGCGAATCTGCTCGAAGCGCGTCCTGCACAAAAAAAACCGGAGTCCGGCGCAGCCAAGTTTCAGCAGGCGAAGCGAAAGCAAGCGCGGCGTCGTCGCGTGTCCTGAACAGTAACGCGCTGCTTTGCGTGCCATCAGTGGAAGGCGAAGCGCCGAAGGCCTTTGCGTCAGTTACCCGCTACAGGGTTCAAACTTTTGCGGGGAACGGTTACACTGATCAGGATTTTTCGGCGTTGCTGCTGTTGCAGGCCAAGGCTTCGGGCATCGAACTCAAGTCTGAAAATGTCGATATCGGCGACGGGCTGTCCTGATCTGGTTCCGGTTTCTGTCAACGAGGAGAGAGCATGAAAGTCATTACAAGAATCATTGCGGCGGCATTGGCGGTTTGCGCATTGCAGGCCTACGCCCAGAAATATCCGGAGCGGCCGGTGCGCGTGATCGTCGCTTTCCCGCCGGGCAGCGCCACCGACATCGTCGGCCGTGTCGTCGCCCAGAAAGTTTCGGAAATCATGGGCCAGCAACTCGTGGCAGACAACCGTGGCGGTGCCGGTGGTTCGATTGCCTCGGCGCTGGCGGCCAAGGCCAATCCCGACGGCTACACCCTGCTGATCAACTCGTCCGCGCATGCCGTCAATCCATCGTTCTACGCCAAGCTGCCGTACGACACGCACAAGGATTTCGTTGATATTTCGCTGCTCGCCATCCAGCCCAATGTGCTGATCGTACCTAACGGCGCGCCGCACAAAGTGCTGGCTGATTTCATCAAGGCAGCCAAGGCCAAGCCCAAGTCGGTCAATTTTGCTTTCGCCGGGGTCGGCAGCGGCACGCACCTCAATACCGTCAAGCTTGCGCTGGCTGGCGGCATGGAATTTACCGAAGTGGCCTACAAGGGCTCCAGTGAGGCCATCATCGATGTCATCGCCGGGCGTGTGGACACCTATCTCGCGCCGATCTCCGCAGGACTGACGTTCATACAAAGCGGCAAGGTGCGCGCACTCGCGGTCAGCACGATCAAGCGTTCCAGCCAGTTGCCCAACGTGCCGACCATCGCGGAAGCGGGAGTCCCGGGCTTCGACTTTTCACTGTGGTTCGGGCTGTGGGCGCCTGCGGCTTTGCCGGCGCCTATCGTCAGCAAGTTGTCCAAGGATTTCAGTACCGCGTTGCAGGACAAGGTGATACGCGAAAAACTGGCTGCGTTGGGCAACGAACTGAATGTACTGCAGCCGGCAGCCTTCAAAAAGTTCGTGCATCAGGAAATCCAGGATTTCGCCAAGATCGTGAAGGCGGCAGGCATCAAGCCGCAGTAAGCGGGTTTTTGCCTGAATCCGGGTGGCGCGTGCGTAGCGCCGCCCGTTTTTTTATCAGTGGCCACGGAGGTTATGCGTGACAGCGCTCGATTGCCGCAGCAAGTCAGTGTCGGAGGCCGGCCGCGCCATCATCGGGCATTTCAACAGCCTGCAGGCCGGGGCCGGATTCGAAGCGAGACTCGATGCTTATCCGCCGGGGTTGCGCGTCTGGCTGCTGGAAGGCGGCGTGCGCCACAGCGCGGTGATGACCGACGGCTGCTGGCAGTTGCAGATCCGGCGCGGTGCGGCGCCTGCGCAGGGTTCGATCCCGGGCGTGCATCATCTGCTGAGCGGCGCCGACGGGTCAGTCTGGGTCTGTGAGCGTGACCGGAGTGTGGCGCGCATCGACGGCGCGACGCGTTGCGTCAGCACGATCCGCCATGTTGCAAACAAGGCATCGCATATGGCGCTGGATGCCCGGGCGGGCAGATTGTTTGTGGCCGATCCAGGAGCGAACGAAGTACTGGCTTTGCGCGTTGCCGATCTCTCTGTGGAACAACGCTGGCCAGCGCCGGGCATGCCGCAATTGCCGGTGGTATCGGCCGCAGGCGTGGTGTGCGTGACCGGCGGTGCAACCGGCACGCTGACCATCGCCCGGCCGCATGCCGGGGGCTATCAGGTGCAGACTCTGGAGGTCGGTGCTTATCCGCACGACCCCCTGACCGCCGGAGAATACGTGTTCGTACCCTGCGCCGGCGATGCGGTGGTGGTCAAGGTGCGGCTGAGTGACGGACATATTGCGGGGCAGTGCGCCGTCGGCCATGGCCCATCGCACCTGGCGATCCATCCTGACGGCACACGTATTTACTCGGCCAACAGCTGGGATGGCACGCTGAGTTGCCTGACCACGGACGGCGA
>JANNHN010000226.1:0-7778 GCA_031404395.1 Betaproteobacteria bacterium | reverse complement strand
ACCATCATCTGCGTGTGACCGGCCAGGGTGTCGATCACGCCCGGTCCCGTGCCTTTGTACGGAATGTGCGTGATCTTGATGCCGGTGCGCAGCGCAAACAGTTCGGAGGCGAGGTGGGTGATGCCGCCGTTGCCGGTACTGGCGTAGTTGAGCTGTGTCGGCTTGGATTTGGCGAGGGCCACCAGTTGTTTGACATCTTTCACCGGCAGCGAGGGGTGGACCGTGATCACGTAAGGCCCGTTCTCGGTCTGGATCACCGGAGTCATGTCATTGAGTGCGTCGTATTTCATGTTTTTGTACAGGCTGGGCGACGTGGTATAGCTGCCGGAGATCAGCAGCAGCGTGTAGCCATCGGCGGGTGACTTCAGCGCGATTTCGCTGCCCAGCGTGCTGCCGGCGCCGGGGCGGTTGTCAACCACGAACTGCTGGCCCATGGCCTTGCTCACGGGCGGCGCAATGGCGCGGGCGATGAAATCGGAACCGCCGCCCGGGGCAAAGGGCACGATGATGCGTACGGGTTTGGCCGGATAAGTCTGCGCCTGCGCGATGCTGCTGGTCATGCACAGCGCGGCTGCTACAAGCACGCGGGTTTTCATGATCGATCTCCTGAGGTGGTGGTGCGGAATATGATACCGGTGCGCCGGGTGTCCGGCGTGCCCGTAGTCCTGATTCATTCGTCTCTATATATCATAACGTTGCGGTCTGCGCGATGCGGCACGGGGGTGCAATGAGGCCTGCAGTGCGGTATTCTCGAAATCGCGCGTATAAATACAGGAGGAAGCAATGCAGTTTATTTCCGGTTACCGTAAAACCTTTCCGTTGCTGCTGGTCGCGTTGGGGTTGGCCATGCCGGTGGCGCCCGCGCAGGCTGCGGACAATTATCCCAGTCGTCCGGTTCGGATCGTCACCCCGGCGGCACCCGGCGGCACGACGGATTTTCTGGCGCGCCTGCTGGCAGCGCACCTCACCAAGGCCTGGAATCAGCAGGCCATCGTCGATAACCGCGGCAGCGCATCCGGCGTCAATGGCGCGGAAATTGTCCAGCAATCGGCCCCGGACGGATACACCCTGCTCATTCCCTACCATCAGCACACGGTCAACGCCGCCATACTGCCCAAGTTGCCGTACCATCCGGTCAACGATTTCACGCCGATTACCCAGATGACGGCAGGTGGTCTGCTGCTGGTCGTCAATCCGTCGCATCCGGCAAAAACGGCCCGGGATTTCGTGCAATGGAGCAAGACCACCAGGGATCCGATCAATTTCGGCTCGGCCGGCATCGGCAGCGGCGGTCACCTTGCGGGGGAACTCTACAAGCTGATGACGGCTACCCAGGCGCAGCACATTCCGTACAAGGGTACCGGGCCTGCTTCCATCGCCCTCATCAGCGGTGAGTACCATTTCAATTTCATGGGACTGACGGGGGCCTTTGCCCAGGTGCGTGCCGGCAAACTGCGCGGCATCGCCGTGACCGGTCCCAAACGCCTGAAGGCGGCGCCGGACATCCCGGCAATGGCGGAAGTGTTGCCCGGATTCGAGGTGGTCGGCTGGTACGGTGTTGTCGCGCCGGCTAGGCTGCCCAAACCGTTGCTCATCAGGCTGCATACCGAGATCTCGAAATTCGTGAAATCGCCGGAGTTCGGCAAGGTTGCCGAGGCTAACGGTTCCGAAGCCGTGACCAATTCCCCCGAGGAATTCCGCCAGTTCATGCTCAACGACATGAAGAAGTGGTCCGACGTAGTGCAACGCGCCGGCATCAAATTCTAGCGGTTGTTATTGGAGGGTTCATGACCGGCGGTATCTTCCGGTGATGGTTCGCTGAAAGGCAGGAACAGGGGCGGAGTGATCCGCCCCTGGTTTTTGGTGATCCGGTTCCGGTTTTTCACGCCGGCGCGCGGCTATTTGAACTTCACCACCCTGGGATCAAATTCCAGACCCAGCCCCGGCCGTTGCGGCACCGTCAGTTGGCCGTCCTTGGGCTGCGGCACGTCGCGGAACAGGCGCGATGACCACGGCATGTATTCCACCGTCAGGCCGTTGGGGATGGCGGATATCAGATGCACATGGATCTCTGGCGCCAGATGGCTGACCACCGGCAGGTTGAAGGCTTCGGCCATGCCCGCGATTTTCAGCCATTGGGTGATGCCGCCGGCGCGCAGCACGTCGATCATCACGATATCGACCGAGCGTGCTTCGAGCATCTGCCGGAACGGCGCAATGCCGTAAACATATTCGCCACCGGCGATCGGCGTGGACAGCGCATGAGCCACTTGCGCGAGACCGGCGTAATCATCGCTGGCGGTCACGTCTTCGAGCCAGAACAGACGGTAGGGCTCGATCTGCGTACCGATGGATATGGCCTGGCGTACGTCCCAGCGCTGATTGATGTCGCACATCAGATCGATGTCATAGCCGACGGCGTCACGGACCACGCGGATGCGCTCGATTTCCTTCTGCGGATTGGTGTCGCCGGGCAATGCCAGCTGGGTTTTCATCTGTTTGAAGCCGCGGGCCTTCAGCAGTGCTGCGGCTTTTTCGACATGAGCCAGGGAAAAATGACGCATCAGTGCGCCGCTGGCATAAGTGTTGATGCGGGTGCGATGGCCGCCGGCGAGCTTGGCCACCGGCTGGTTGTGTACCTTGCCCTTGATGTCCCACAGCGCGATGTCGATGGCCGACATCGCCAGCGTCAGAATGCCGCCGGGGCCGGCGCTGGCCGATGCAGTGCGCAGTTTCTGGATGATGGCTTCGATGCGCAGCGGATCTTCGCCGATGGTCAGCGCGGCGAGCGATTCGACGGCGGAGCGCAGCGCATCGTCGAGCGCGGCGCCGAAAAAGGTGAAGCCGATGCCCTCGACGCCGGCATCGGTGCCGAGCTTCAGTGCGACGAAATTTTTTGACCCCGGCGTGGTTGGGCCGTCGGCGAGCGGTTCATCGTGGGGCAGGGCAACGAGGATGGTGCTGGCGTGGGTGATTTTCATTCTGGTAACTGGTGATTAGTGATTGGTAAATGGCGGGGGTGAGGGATTTTACCAGTCACCAATCACTAATCACCAGTTACCGGAGTTCAGGGTCTCAGCGCGTAAATCTCGTCGAAGCGCCGTTCCAGTTCGATATGCGTTCCGCGCAACCGGTCAACGACTTCCCTGGCCCAGTCGTAATACTGGCGGATGCGTTCTTCCGACCAGCCCGCGGGGGCGCGCGTGCCGAGATCGCGCACGTTGCAGATCTTGTCCGCCAGCTTGACCAGCCGTGCGCGTTCACTCGAATGTTTGGCCTTGGCGACCTGCAGCCGCTTGCGCACTTCCTTTCTGATCCATTGCGTGTCGGTGACTTCAAGTACGATGTCGGCGATCTCTTCGCCGAACGCGCCGCGCAGTTCCTGCCATGTAGTTTCGGTGTCTTCCAGCGTGTCGTGCAGCAGCGCGGCGGCGATGACCAGCGGATCGCGCACTTCGCCCTCATCCCACAGCACGTGGGCGAGTTCGATCGGGTGGTTGATATAGGGCGAGGCTTCCTTGTCCTTGCGCCGCTGGTCGCGGTGCTTGTGCGCAGCGAAAGCCACGGCGCGCAGGACCAGGTCCGTGGTGCCGGGGTCAGTGCGAGGTAGTTCGCGCAGGTCCATGTTTTTTTCGGGAGGCGTCTGTTGATTTGCGTTCAATTTTACGCGCTGCGCAGCCGCAGCAACCGTATCAGTGTGATTGCGGCAAACGGCAGCCCCAACGCTATGATCAGTTGCACGATCAGGAGTTCACCGATCTGGCTGTAATCAGCGGGGGTGGTGATTGCGCCGGACTTGTCCCTGACCTCGCGCGACACGATGTAAATCTGGTTGAGGTATTTGGTGCCCAGCGCCGAGGCCGACAGCGCAAGATTGGTAAACGACGCCATCACCGCGAAATAAGTGGCTTTCAGATGCGCCGGCGCCGAGTTGGCGATCCACGCCAGCATCGGGATCATGGCGATCTGTCCCAGCGGGGATTCCAGCGCAGTGTTCACCAGCGCGATGAACCGCGCATCGACTACGCCGCCGGTGGCGGCTGCGGTCCACTGGTGCAGGCCGAAAACCATGCCGACGTAGGGCAGCGACAGCAACGCACCGAGCAGCGTCAGGAAACCCACGACGTAGGCAATCGAGTGATCGGCCATGAAGCGGCGGAACAGGAGCATGCCGAACAGCGTCAGCACGGAGCCGATCAGCGACAGTACTGATATGAACTGCTGGTCGAATTTCAGTTCGTCGATGAACCACCAGGTGATGCCTTCACCGGGGCCGGGGATGGCACGGAACACGAAAATGACAATCACCGTACCGAGCAGCGTGGCGCGGATGTCGGGTTCGAGCTCGCGCGTCAGGCGCACCAGCAGGAAGGCGATGATGCCGAAGGAGCCGGTGAAAATGATTTCCTGATTGAAAGGAATGTCGCTGAAACCCATGCCCAGTGTGAAGGCGACGAATACGGCGCTGCCGCCGAGGATCCACCAGTTAGGTGCGGTTGTTGTGGTGCGGCCGCTGAGCAGTACATCGATTTCGCCGGTACTGCGGCCTTGCGTACGCAGCCGCTGCGCGGCGCGATGCCGCAGCCACAGCGCGCTCAACACACCCGCCACCGAAATCGCCGGAATGATAAGCGCCATCAGGTAGATGCGGCGATAGATTTCGACTTTCTCATGCTCCGCCAGCGCCTGCGCGCCGCTGAACATATAGAGATTGATCAGCGCGACCAGCACGCCGCCGCCGATGATGGCGACGCGGCCCAGCGTCTGCATGGTGGTGTTCATCAGCTTGCGCTGCGCCGCAGCGACGGGCCGGCCGTCGGCATCGACATGCGGCACAGCTTCGACCGTCATCGCGTCGGCGACCACGTCCTGCAGCACATAGCCGACCGTGGCGAGCAGCACGCTGGCGACGTACCAGGCGCCCGGTGCCAGCACCGCGCTCATCGCGTTGCGGTCGGTGAGCAGGCCGACCATGATCAGCAGGCTTGCCGCGATCATGCCGGCGCCGAGAAATACCAGCGCGCTTTTCCAGCGCCAGATCAGATCGACCAGATGACCCAGCGGCATTTTCAGCGCCCACGGCACGCCCGCCCAGAAACCCAGCGCAGCAAGGAATGCCGCCGACAGGCCGAGATAATCCTTGACGAAAAAAGTGCCGACGATGCCGGTCAATCCGGAAATGCCGGCTGCCATGTACACCATCAGTGGCGGCAGGTACGACAGGCGCATTTCGCGCCCGAGGGCGAGGATGTTGCGGTCGATCCATTGCCAGAGCTTGCTCATGGCTGAATCATAAGATGTTGTTTTTTATTGATATTTTATTATGCCGCAGGGTCGGCAGCGGTCAAGCCGGCAATTGATAATGTTTGTCGCGGAACAGGCGCAGGCAGGCGGCAACGACTTCCGCGTCGTAGAGTATCCCGGCTTTGCCGGTGATCTCGGCCAGCCCGGCATCGGCGCCGATGGCCGGGCGGTAGGGGCGGTGCGAAGACATGGCTTCGATCACGTCGGCCACGGCGAGGATGCGCGCTTCGAGGCAGATGTCTTCGCCCTTCAGGCCGTACGGGTAGCCGCTGCCGTCCATGCGTTCGTGGTGCTGCAACACGATTTGCGCCACCGGCCACGGGAAATCGATGTTCTTCAGGATGTCATAACCCTTCTCGGGATGGGCTTTGATGAGTTCGTACTCCGCTTTCGACAATTGTCCGGGTTTGGAAAGGATTTCCGCGGGCACGATGATCTTGCCGACGTCATGCACGATGCCAGCGATGCGCAGGCCGGTGATCTGGTGCTCGGCCAGGCCCAGTTCGGCGCCGATGGCTGCGGCCAGTTCGCCAACGCGGCGCTCGTGGCCGGCGGTATAGGGATCGCGCAACTCGACCATCTGCGAAATCGCCTCCACGGTGGTCCCGATGGAACGCTCGAGGCGCGCGACGTATTCGGTGATCTGCTGTTCGCTGCGCAGGCGGTCGGTGATGTCCTGCAGCACGCCGATGACCACCGTCCGTCCGGCATATTGCGCGCGGCTGCCGTGTGCGCCGATATGCACCGTCGCGCCGTCGCGGCGCAGGCCGCGGAATTCCTGCTTGAGGTCGGCCACATCACTGGACAGGATCTGGCTGATGCTGCTTTCGACCCGCGGCCAGTCTTCGGCATGGATCAGCCGGCGGAGCTTGGGACCGAGGATTTCGTCGGGTGCATAGTCAAGGATTTCCGCGGCGCGGGGATTGACGTAGTAAACCGTCGTTGCATCGACAATGAAAATGCCGACCAGCGATTGCTCGACCAACCCCTTGAACTTGGCTTCGCTCTCGCGCAGGCGCTGTTCGCCTTCGATGTTGTCGAGCGCGTAGGACAGGTCGGCGGCCATTCCGTCGAGCAGATTGACGACTTCGGTATCGAACTGGTCCCGTTCTCGCGCATAGAGTGTCAGTACGCCGGTGATCGTGCCGCCCTGGTGGATGGGGAAGGTCGCGACCGATTGCACGCCGGCGCGGGCCGCCGCTTCGTGCCAGCGTTGCATGGTCGCGTTGCCGGCAATGTCATTGACAATGTGGTGCCGGTTTTCGCCGACGACCATGCTGGTTGCCTCGCGATCCCCGGGCAGTTCCGGATCCGTGGATATGCGCAACTGGTCGATGTACCCGCGATCCTCGCCATAGCGCGCGACCGGACGCACGGTGTTGTCGCTGCGATTGATCAGCCCGATCCAGGCAAAGGCGAATCCGGCCTGTTCGACGGTGATCTGGCAGACCCGGATAAAGAGGGCGTCGCGCTCGCGCAACCGGATGATGGCTTCGTTGGTTGCCGACAGCGCGGCGTAAAGATCGCGCTGGTGGCTCAGGCTGTTTTCGCGTTGTTTGCGTTCGCTGATGTCTTGCACGGTAGCCACAAAAAATTCGATGGAACGGTCGGGGCGGCGCATGGCCCGCACATCGATGGCGCCATGGACAGTCGTGCCGTCGGGCCGGATGAAGCGCTTGTCCAGCGCGTAGCCGTCGCTGTTGCCCCGCATCACGCGTTCGAATGCGGCGACATCGGCGGCGAGGTCATCGGGATGCGTCAGTTCCCCCCAGGTTTTTTGCTGCAACTCTTCGCGGGAATAACCGAGTATTTCGCACAGCCGGTCATTGAAGCGCAGCCAGTGCCTGGTTTCCGGGGAGGTGATGGCCATGCCGATGAACGGCAGGTCAAAAAACAGCCGCAGCAGGTCTTCGCCATGGCGTGCCGCGGTGATGTCGATCAGGTAAAGGTCGCAGTGACCGGCGGGTTGCGGCGTATAGGACGCCGACCACAACCGGTTACCGACCGTGAATTCCCGGGGGCCGGCGGCGGTTTCCGCGACCATCGCCTGCATCGCGGCGTCGAGTTGCCCGGCGGCGCTGCCGTGGACGGACTTGATCAATGCTCTGGCGGCGTCGTTCATGAACAGCCGCGTGCCATTGCGCGCCACCGTAATGATCGGGTTGCGGTTCTGCAGCGGGTAACGCGCCAGTTCGGCGGCGCTTCTCTGCGAGGCCAGGCGTGCGCGCAGTTGCCGCAGCAGAATGAATGTAAAAACTGCGACCACGCCGGCAAAGATCACGAACGCGCCGAGACTCATGGCGGCGAAGCTTTGCCATTGCCGCAGCAGATGATGATGTGGAATGCCGAAGACCACCACGAATTCGGGGTATTCCTGCACGCGGCCGTAGGCGAATATCTTGTCGAGACCGTCGATGGCACTGCGGGTGCGATAAACGCCGGCGGGATGTGTGGGCAGCAATTCGAGCCACTTG
>JANNHN010000225.1:0-4060 GCA_031404395.1 Betaproteobacteria bacterium | reverse complement strand
GAGGCGGATGCTTTCAAAATGCGCGAGCAGCGCGAGTGCCCGCGGCGGATCGGCGTAGGCCGCAGCGACTGCGGCGGGATCAGCGTGAAATGTGCCATAGTGGCTTTGAGCCCAGAGCAGCGTCACCAGTATCTTGAATACGTTGAAATTTTCAGCCTTTGTTGGCAGCGTGGCGATGCGCGCCGGCAGGAACAGCGTTTCGGTGTCGGTCTGCGCTTCGGCGCCGGTATCGAGTTTCAGCCGGCGCCCGGCGAGTCCGCAGACAAACAGTTCGAGCACATGCGCGTGTTCCTCGAAGGTGGCGGCTGTCGTGCTGCCGGTTGTTGCGAAGTGAGCATCGATTTGTTTGAAGACCTGACCGCCGCGATGCAGACCCTCGCGGTCGTAAGTGTCCATGGCCTGAATAATCCAGGCTTCGATGGCGGCGTGATCCGGTCGCGCCATCGCTGCCGGTGCGGCAGCGGCAAACTGATAGGCCATTTCATAGTTGGTGTGGGCAATGACCTCTATCCAGTGCAGGATGAAGTCCTGTTGCGTGCGCTCCAGCGGCGCCAGCAGTCCGGCGAGCGGCGTGGCAGTGCGCCGCGACGACAGCACCGGGCTCAGCAGGTAGTCGAGCCGCTCGTGGAGCCCGGCTGCGGTGTATGAGGAATCGGCCATGGGCCGGAGTCCGCTCAGAACACCGAGGAGATGAACTCGTCCACGGCGCGCAGCATTTCCGGATCGTCCGACAGGGCTTCGGCGATGGCGCCATGGCAGGCGGCTGACGGCGGTATGCCGCGGGCGATCAGCTTGGCGGCATGAACCAGCAGCCGGGTCGAGGCGCCTTCGTCGAGGCCGTTGCCCTTGAGGTTGCGCGTCATGTGCGCGAGGCGCACGAGGGCGACAGCCGTGGCGGCATCGGTTTTTGCTTCGGTGCGGATGATTTTTTCTTCGAGCGCGGCGCCGGGATACTGGAAATCGATGCCGACAAAACGCTGGCGCGTGCTTTGTTTGAGTTCCTTCAACACGCTCTGGTAGCCGGGGTTGTACGACATGGCGAGCAGGAATTCCGGCGGCGCCTGCAGCAGTTCGCCGCGTTTTTCCATGGGCAGGATGCGGCGGTCGTCGGCCAGCGGATGAATGACCACCGTGGTGTCGCGGCGTGCTTCGACCACTTCGTCGAGATAGCAGATGGCGCCGGCGCGCACTGCGCGTGCCAGCGGGCCGTCAACCCACACGGTTTCATTGGCGGTGATGAGGTAGCGGCCGACGAGGTCGGCAGCGGTGAGATCGTCGTGGCAGGAGACAGTGATCAGCGGGCGTTTCAGCCGCCACGCCATGTGTTCGATGAATCGCGTCTTACCGCAGCCGGTGGGACCTTTGAGCAGTACCGGCAACGTGGCGGCATAGGCCGCTTCAAACAGCGCAATTTCACCACCCACCGACTCATAGTAAGGCTCGGTATCGATGAGCCGGGCTTCGGTAGCGTAGGCCTTGGGCTGGAGCGGGGCGACTTTGGCGGTCACGATATATGTTGTAACTAGTTGTTTTATTTAATAATTATCTGTTTTTCACTGGTGCAGGGACCGCTCGAATCTCGAATTCCAGGGTCTGCAGGTCACCGAACACATAGGTCGCGGGCGCACTCACGCCGGCGACAGAACCAGGATCAATGCGCAGCGTCTCGCTGCCCTTGATATTGCTGATTTTTTCGATAATGGCGCGGTGTTCGTGACCGTTGCATACCAAATCATAGTCGCCGGTCAGCGCCATGGCCTTGGCGTAATGGGGGTAGTGCACCATGAATATTCGCCGTTCTGACAGCACCAGCGATCCATCCTGGCCATAGTACTGCAGGCGGTTTTTGGGCTCTTGCGCCCATTTGGACAAATAGAACAAATCACCCGTGTTATTGCCATGAATCAGGTGGATGGGCAGTCCCAGTCCGACGACGGCGTGCAAAGTGGAAGGCGCGATCAGGTCGCCACAGTGCAGCACGGCCTGCGCCCCCAGGGCTTTTGCCTCGGCGACCGCCGCGGCGAATGGTTCACGATGGTCGTGGCTGTCGGAAACTATGCAGATTTTCAAGAAATACCTCGACGATCATTGTAGCCGATGGCGTACCAAGTTTTTTCTATGGCTGCATAACCTTTTTTTTGCATGTGCCACTCCCTCCCCGTTTAGAATCTGCGCACCTAAGAGGGGGGAAGATGTTTACCAGTAATCCGTTTGCCGAGCTGTCTGCGTCCTTGTCGCCCGCCGTCATGCAGACCTATGTGGTCCTCATGATCGTCCTGGTGGCGGCGGGGACCCTGTTCGATGTCGTTCATAAGGGCAGCGCCAGGTATTTCTTCGAAAACTGGCGCAAATCGAAAAACAAAGCAGCGAAGCCCGTCGATGGCGGCGAAATGGTCTCGATCGCCATCAAAACCGGTGTGGTCGATGTTCTGACTTCCGGAGAATTCTGCAACCAGCGTCGCCGCATCGCCCATCTGCTGACCATGTACGGGTTCCTGATCTACGTCATCACCACGGCCATCATGGTGTTCAGCTACCCGACGCCCGCGACTCCGACACCTGCCGTGCTGCCGCAACTGTGGTGGATAGGCGGCTTGATGGTTTGTCTGGGCGGATACTGGTTCTGGTTTTTCATCCGGGTCGATGTCGCTGCCGAGGGTAATTCGCCGTTCCGCCTGATGCGCGCCGATCTGTTCATCCTTTCACTGCTGGCCAGCGTCACTCTGGGTCTGATCTGGGCCTTCCTGCAGGCGCAGGGCAGTCCCGGCGCCAACGTCTTCTTCGGCTTGTACATCATCGCCACGACGGTGTTGTTCGGATCAGTGCCGTGGTCGAAGTTCGCGCACATGTTCTTCAAGCCCGCCGCGGCCTTCGAAAAAAGAGTATCCAAGGCCAATGGAACAGCCGAGAATTTGCCGACGCTGACCCGTGACGATCCCGAACAACAGAAAAGACACTCTATGGAGTTGTTGCGGGACGCTCCGATGAACATGGGACTGGGCATCAAGCGCGAACCGCCCCGCCACTATTAGAAAACACCCGGCAATTTCTGTCAGAACACATCAAGGAGCCAACTTATGCCTACCTTCGTCTATATGACAAGGTGCGACGGATGCGGACATTGCGTCGACATCTGCCCGTCCGACATCATGCACATCGACGAGACGTATCGCCGTGCCTACAACATCGAGCCTAGCATGTGCTGGGAGTGCTACTCCTGCGTCAAGGCTTGTCCGCAGAATGCGATCGATGTGCGCGGATATGCCGACTTTGCCCCGCTCGGCCACAGCGTACGTGTCGACCGCGACGAAGAGAAAGGCACGATCGCCTGGAAGATCAAATTCCGGAACGGTACGGAAAAGAACTTCCTGTCGCCCATCACCACCAAACCCTGGGGGACGGCGATCCCCAAGCTCGCGGATGTTCCCGGGCCCAGCAAAGAAATGCGCGACAGCCAGCTGTTGTATAGCGAACCGAAATTTCTCCGCATGGATGACGGCGGTTTGCATACGCTTAAGTCCAACGGTCTCAAGATGACGAAAGGCGTGGTTTACTGATGGCTTACGAAACGATCGTCGAAGACGGCATCGATGTTCTGGTCGTCGGTGCAGGCCTTGGCGGCACTGGTGCCGCATGGGAGGCCAGATTCTGGGGGCAGGACAAGAAGATTATTATTGCCGAGAAGGCCAATATCGATCGCTCCGGTGCGGTCGCCCAGGGTCTGTACGCCATCAACTGCTATATGGGCACCCGCTGGGGCGAAAATAAACCGGAGGACCATGTCCGCTACGCTCGTATGGACCTGATGGGGCTGGTGCGGGAAGACCTGCTGTTCGATATGGCCCGTCACGTTGACTCCACGGTGCATCAGTTCGAAGAGTGGGGCCTGCCCATCATGAAGAACCCGAAAACCGGGCAGTATCTGCGTGAAGGGCGATGGCAGATCATGATTCACGGCGAGTCCTACAAGCCCATCGTGGCCGAGGCCGCCAAGAAATCGGCGGACAAGGTCTTCAACCGCATCTGCGTCACCCACCTGCTGATGGATGACAGCAAGGAG